>NZ_JBHYXZ010000139.1:0-21931 GCF_042752395.1 Actinosynnema sp. NPDC059335
ACCCGGGATTTGTTAGGGATCGTTTCCGGATGCCGGGGGCGTTACGCCTTCTCCGCCTGGGCGACGGGGCTGGGCGCGGCGGGCTGGGGCGCGGGCGCGGCGGCCGGGCGCCTGGCCGGCATGCCGAGACCGATGAGCATGCCCACGAACGCGAGCACGGCGACCGCGGTCATCGACCCCGAGAAGCCGTCGGCGAACGCCTCGGACGTCGCGTAACCGCCGACCGCGCCGAACACGGCGACCGACACCGAGGTGCCGAACACGCCGCCGAACATGCGCAGCATCATGAACACGCCGGACGCCTGGCCGATCTGCTGCGGCTGCACCGCGGTCACGACCGCCTTCTGCGCCGCGGGCATCGCCGCGGTGATGCCCGCCGAGCCGATGACCAGGGCGGGCAGGATCTCCAGGTAGGACGTGTCGGTGTCGATCGCGACGGCGATCCACGCCATGCTGATCGCCTGCAGGAACAGGCCGCCGACGACGAACTTGCGCTCGCCGACCTTGTCGACCAGCCGGCCCGCGATCGGGGCGCACACCATCAGCGTGCCGGTCCACGGCATCAGCATCAGGCCGGCCACGAGCGGGCCGTGGCCCTTGACCAGCTGGAAGTACTGCGCGAGGAAGAACATCGTGCCGTACAGCGAGGCGAACACCAGGAAGTTCGCCGGGTTGGCGGTGGAGAACGCGCGCAGCTTGAAGAAGCCCATCGGCACCATCGGCCGCGGCGTGCGCTTCTCGTAGAACACGAACGCCACCATCAGCACCACGCCGAGCACGATCGAGGCGACGACCTCGGCGCTGCCCCAGCCCGCCGCGTTGCCGCGCACGAGCGCCCAGATGATGCCGAACGCGCCGAGCGTGACCAGGGCGAGTCCGCCCAGGTCGAGCTTGTTGTTCGGGCCGGTGCTCTCGTCGACCTTCCGGGAGGCGAGCAGGATCGCGACGATGCCGATCGGCAGGTTCAGCCAGAAGATCCACTGCCAGGCCAGGCCCTGGGCGATCGCGCCGCCGATGAACGGCCCGCTGAACGTCGCCAGACCGGTGAGGCCCAGGTAGAGGCCCATCGCCTTGCCGCGAGTCTGCGGCGGGAAGACCGCGGTGATGAGGGTGAGCGACAGCGGCAGCACCATCGCCGCGCCCGCGCCCTGGAAGGCCCGGGACACGATCAGGAAGATGATGTTCGGCGAGATCGCGCACGCCACCGACGCGACGGTGAACAGCGCCAGACCGGTGTTGAAGATCTTCCGCCGGCCGAACCGGTCACCCAGCGCGGCGCCGGTCAGCAGCAACACCGCGAACGTCAGGTTGTACGCGTTGACAACCCATTCGAGTTGTTCGATCGACGCGGTCAGGTCCGCGCGGATGGTGCTCAGCGTCGTCGTGACGACGAGGCTGTCCAAGGCCATCATGAACGACGCCAGCGAGGCGAGCCCCAATGTCCACGCCTGCTTGGACGACATCCGTCCCGTTTCCGTACTCACCGTTCTCCTTCGGTTCATCCCATGGTTTTCGAGCAGGCGGGGGCCGTGGCTCGACACCACCACCTCGCCGGGTAACCCGTCGAGATCGCCGACGGGCGCGGTGGAACACCCCGGGGATTCCCGGGGTCGTGTTTCCGGATCAGCGCCGGGAAATCAGGCGCGCAGTGATCGCGGCAATCCGAAGATCTGCAGGAGCGAGTTGTCGTGGAACCGGGTCAGGCCGGTGATCCGGTCGCCGGTCAGGGTCAGCACCAGCACGCCGTGCGCGTGCAGGATGGGCGTTCGCGGGTCGCGCAGGTAGATGCCGAACGCCGGCTGGCCGTTGGCCCGCGTCGGGATCAGCACGTGGCGCATCCCGTCGCGCAGCGCCACCGTGGCCAGGAAGTGCCGGATGTCGTCCAGCCCCTGGTACTCCAGCGGCATCGGCGGCATGGTGAGCCGCGCGTCGTTGGTCAGCAGGTCCACGATCGCGTCGACGTCGCCCGCCTGGAACGCACGGGCGAAGTCGTCCACGACGCGGCGCTCCTGCGGCGAGTTCGGCAGCGGCGCGCTCGCCCAGTCCGGTCCCGGCAGCTCCTGCGCCAACGCGCCCCGGGCCCTCTTCAACGCGGAGGTGACCGCGCTCTCGCTGGTGTCGAGGATCGTCGCGACCTCGGCGGCCCGGAACCCCAGCACGTCCCGCAGCACCAGCACGGCGCGCTGCCGGGGCGGCAGCTGCTGCAGGGCGGCCAGGAACGCGAGCGACACGGACTCCCTGACCTCGTACCGCGCCTCCGGCCCCGGCAGGTCGTCGGCGATCTCGTCGAGCAACGCGTCCGGGTACGGCTCCAGCCAGCTCGGCTCCGCGCGGCGGTGAGATGGCTCGGGCAACGGGACCTCCGGTTGGTAGGTCGCATAGTCGTTCGGCCGACGTGTGCCGGCCCGCAGTGCGTTGAGGCAGCGGTTGGTCGCGATCCGGTACAGCCAGGTCCGCACCGAGGCCCGCTCCTCGAACGCGCCGATCCCCCGCCACGCCGCCAGCAACGTCTCCTGCAGCAGGTCCTCGGCGTCCTGCACGGACCCGAGGATGCGGTAGCAGTGGACCTGCAACTCCCGCCGGTAGGGCTCCACGAGCCCCCGGAACGCCTCCCCGTCCCCACCACGGGCCAACCGGAGCAGCTCCTCGGCCGAGCGCTGGCCGCGGTGCGCGGCGTCGGTCCCCCTGGCCTGCGGGATCCCTCGCATGGTGGCTCCTTCTTCCTGTGGCCACCCCCGCCGGCCGTCGGTGCGGCACGGGCCGGTGAGGGCTTTGGACGGTGGTGCGTGGTCTGACGTGCGCGGATGGGCTCTCGGAAGGTATGGACACCGCGGGGCCCGGAAAGTGGGCGCTCCCAGGTCACGTTTCCGACACGACACCCCGCGCACCAACCGTAGTACCGCCGCTACCAGCGGTCATAGCGCGAAAGAGCCCTCCTGGGGCCGGGGACCGCGGATGACGCGCGGGGCGTGCACGCAACCGCCCGGACGAGCCGCCCGACAGGCGACCTCGACCGTCCGACCCAACGTTCCCGCTGGTCGAAGAGTGGGGCGGGTGGGGTTCGAACCCACGACCTGACGGATTATGAGTCCGCTGCTCTGACCGGCTGAGCTACCGCCCCGGTGACGTGCGGTTCCGGAGGGTACAGAGGGAGGTTCCTCCCCGTCTCGACAACCCGGGCGGCGTGACCAAGCTGTGCCGGGCGGACTACGGGGCTCCGAGGTCGGACGGCCGGTAGCCCGTCGGGTAGCCCGGGTAGGTGCGGTTCTTCGGGTCGTTGGTCAGGCGCGGGGTGCGGCGGGGTGGGAGGAGGCGGACCGCGTGGGCGCGCAGGCGCAGGGACGCGTCCGCCGCGCGCACCAGCCACCGCGGCTGGGCGGGGAAGCCGAAGGCGGTCAGCATCCGGTCGTCCAGCATGGCCAGCACCGCCCGGGACGTCATCGCGCGCGGCGCGGGGTACCAGGAGCAGAACAGGTCCAGGGTGTGCCGGCCGATGGCGCGGTTGGTGTCGCTGTAGGTGAAGTGCCGGTCCTCGTACTCGCGCTTGAACTCCAGGTACGACTCGTACGTGGTCGGGATCGCCTTGATGCCCATCCGCGCGCCGACGGCCGAGTAGAAGTGGAACGCGCCGAGCCGCTCGTGGTCGGTCAACGGCCGCCAGCCGTACCGGGTGATCCACTCGATCGGGTCGAAGATGAACGTCGACAGCACGTACCGCATGTCGTCGTTGGCGATGTCGTACCGCCCGTGCAGCCGGTTCACCACGCGCAGCGCCTCCCGGCCGCGCGGCGAGTCGTAGCCGTGGTCGATCAGCTCCGCCATCAGCAGCGCCGTGTCGTCGTACCGCTGCTGCGGCCGGCGCTCGAACTCGCCCGTGCGCGCCAGCAGGCCCGAGATCGACGGCACGCAGTAAGTCCGGAACAGGGCGAACTCCAGCGCGCGGACGTAGTCCCACGGGAACTCGTAGCCCGACGAGATGCGCATGATCTCCACGTGGTCGCGCTCGGGGTCCAGCGAGGTGATCCGGCGGCGGTTGGCGAAGCGGTCGGCCATGTGGCCCAGCCTGCCCGAAAGATCCGGCCCCGAACGTGTGACAAACGGGTGACTCGCGGGTACCCGCACCCCATGAGACGAAGAAACCCCAGGTCCGCGGACCTGGGGTGCCATCGCGCTCCCCCTACTGGATTCGAACCAGTAACCCTTCGATTAACAGTCGAATGCTCTGCCATTGAGCTAAGGGGGAATGTTCTGTTGTAGGCCGGGCCTCCCGGCCCGACAGGACGTAACTCTAGCGCATCCCGAACAGTGCTCGCGCACACCCCCCTCCCCTCCGGTAGGAAGGGGTGTGACCAGGCACGATCCAGGAGGGAAGGACCACCCCATGAAGGGCATCCTGCTCGGCGCCGCCATCGGCTACGTCCTGGGCGCGCGCGCCGGACGGCAGCGCTACGACCAGATCGTGCGGGCCTACCGCGCCCTGGCCGACCACCCGGCCGTCCAGGGCGCGGCGGGCATCGTGCGCGCCAAGGTGGGCGAGAAGACCGGCTTCGGCCGCCACCAGTCGAACGCCAACGCCAACGGCCACCGGCGCGACCCGGTCATCCCGCGCGCCAACTGACCGCGCCAACCGACCGCGCCAAGAGACCGCGCCAAGAGACCGCGCGCCGCCGGGGCCGCCCTCCACCAGGGGGCGGCCCCGGCGCGTGTCACGGCACCCGCGCCACGGCGAACACCCGGCGGAACGGGAACCACGTCGTGCCGTCCGCCCGCCGCGGGTACGCCTCGCGCAGCAGCGGCGCCAACCGCCCTCGGAACGCCGCCCACCTCTCGTCGTCCAACGCCGCCCGGATGGGCCGCAACGCCGTCCCCGTGATCCACTCCAGCACGGCGTCCTCCCCCTCCAGCCGCTGGAGGTACGTCGTCTCCCACGCGTCCACCGCACAGCCGTCCAGCACCTCCGCGTACCCCTGCGGGTCCAGCACCGGCGACGGGCGCAGCAGGCCGCGCAACCCCGGCCACGACGAGTCGACCAGGGACCGCACCAACTCGTGCGACGGCCCGGAGAAGTTGCCCGGCACCTGCATCGCGAGCCACGCGCCGGGCGGCAGCGCCCGCACCCACTTCCGCAACAGGTCCTCGTGCCCCGGCACCCACTGCAAGACCGCGTTGGTCACCACCACGTCGGTGTCCGGCGCGGGCTCCCACGCGGCCACGTCGGCGACCCGGGCGTCGACCCCGCGCGCCCGTGCGGCGGCGACCATCTCCGGCGACGAGTCCAACGCCTCCACGACCGCCGCAGGCCACCGCGCGCCGAGCGTCTCGGTCAGGTTGCCGGGACCGCAGCCCAGGTCCACCACCCGCCGCGGCGACACGGCCCCGACCCGGGCCACCAACTCGTGGAACGGACGCGACCGGTGGTCGGCGAACGCCAGGTACTTGCCCGGATCCCACATGCGCACACCCCGTTTCACAGTACGGACGTACTGCTACAGTACGCGCGTACTGCGAACCCGGCCGGTTCAGTCGCGCAAGCGGGCGATCTTCGCCGCGACCGAGGCGGCGACCTCGCGGACACGCTCCACGTCGACACCCGGGTCCGGCCGCACCTGGAGCACCACGCCGTCCCGCCCCGCGACCTTCCGCTGCACGAACCACGCGCCCACCGTCGCGTTGTGCTCGCGCGTCTTGATCGACCCGGTCACGCGCTCGTGCACGACCTGGGGCACCTTGCCCGGCGACTCCAGCGGGAACCGCCGGGCCGGCAGGTCGCGCAGCACCACGGCGTCACCCGCCGTGCCGTCCTCGACCGCCTCGACCACCGCCAGCGCGTTCCCGCTCCACGTGGCCTTGCTGACCAGGTGCCACCCGACGCGGCGCGGCCGCGGGTCGTCCGGCAGCCACAGCCCGTGCGACGTCGCCACGAGCCAGCCGGAGCCGACCGCGGGCGCCGCCCCCGCGGGCGCCGCGGCCGCCTTGTTCTCCGCGCGCCCCCCCGCCCCGGCGGTCCGGCGCACGCCCGGTCAGTCGATGCGGGCGGTGATGGCCAGGCGGTTGAAGGCGTTGACCACGGCGACCAGCCACACGACCTGCTGCGTCACCGGCGCGCCGAGTTCGGCGATGGCGGCGTCGAGGACGTCTTCGTCCACATGGGTGTCGGCGACGTGCGTGACCGACTCGGCCAGCGCGAAGACGCGGCGCTCGCGCTCGGTGAACGCGGCGTGCTGCTGCCACTGCCCCACGTTGTCGACGCGTTCCGCGGTCTCGCCCGCCTGCAGGGCCTTCTCGGTGTGCATGCGCACGCAGTAGGTGCACCCGTTGATCTGCGAGCAGCGGAGCTTGATCAGTTCGATGAGGCCGAGCGGCAGGTCGGCGTCGTCGTCGATGGCCTTGGACAGCGCGCTCATCGCGGCGAAACCCGGGCCTGCGAACGGGTCGAGCTTGGGCATTCTTCCTCCATCGTCGGGGTCGTGGGACGGCGGCGGTGCCACCGGGAGGGGGGAGCCCGGTGACACCGCCGCCAGGGGCGGTCGGGTGCGTGCCTCGGTCAGTCGCCGCCGCGCTGCCCGAACTTGACCTGTTCGACCGCCTTGTCGGAGGTGCCGCAGCCGCAGTTGTCGCCGCAGCCGCCGGTGGTGGCTTGGGGTGGGGTGAGGGGGATGATCTTCGGTGCGGCGGGGGTTTCGGCCTTGGTGCCGCAGCCGCAGTCGTCGCCGCAGCCGCCGCCGTTGGGGGTGAGGGCTTGGGCCATGGGGAGTTCGAAGGCGGGTCGGGGGAGGGTGGCGGGGTGGGTCACGGTGGCCTTTCGGGGCGGGGTGACGGTGGTGGTGTGGTTGGTGTTCTTCCCGCCGCGCAGGAGGCGTAGGCCGTTGGCGATGATGACGAGGGCGAAGGCTTCGTTGGCGAGCACGCCCTGGGTGAGGTTGAACGCGCCGATCAACGCGGCGATCACGAGGGCGGCGATGACGATCAGGGACACGGCGACGTTCTGGGCGATGATGCGGTTGGCCCGGCGTGCGAGTCGGACGGTGTAGGGGAGTTTGGAGAGGTCGTCGGACATGAGGGCGACGTCGGCGGTTTCCATGGCGACGTCGGTGCCGGCGGCTCCCATGACGACGGCGACGTTGGAGGTGGCGAGGGCGGGGGCGTCGTTGACGCCGTCGCCGACCATGGCGACGGTGCCGTGGCGTTGGCGCAGTGTGGTGATGGCGGCGCTCTTGTCGGCGGGCATGAGTTGGGCGTGGACGCTGTCGATGCCGAGCTGGTCGGCGATCGACCGCGCGACCCGTTCCCGGTCGCCGGTGAGCATGGTGGTGTGGGTGACGCCGAGCGACCGCAGCTCGGCCACCGCCGCCTTGGCTTCGGGTCGTAGTTCGTCGGCGACGCCGAGCAGGCCGATCAGCGTGCCGTCCGCGGTGACGGCGACGGGGGTCGCGCCGGCTTGTTCGATCGATGCCAGGGCGGTGGCGGCGGAGGGGTCGTTGCCGTAGTCGCCGACGCGGCCGACGGTGATGCGGCGGCCGTCGACGACGGCTTCGGCCCCGGTGCCGGGTTGGATGGTCACGTTGTCCGCGGGCCGGACCTCCACGCCCCGGTCGCGGGCGGCGTGGACGACGGCTTCGGCGATGGGGTGGGTGGCGGCGGCCTCGACGGCGGCGGCCAGGCGCAGCAGTTCCTCGTCGCCGTCCCCGTCCAGGGTGTGCACGGCGACCAGGGCGGGGCGGCCGAGGGTGAGGGTGCCGGTCTTGTCGAACGCCACCGCCTTGAGCCGACCCAACTCCTCCAGATAGGCCCCGCCCTTGATCAGGACGCCGTCGCGTGCCGCTCGCGCCACGGCGGAGACGACGCTGACCGGCACGGACAGCACCAGCGCGCACGAGCACGACACGATCAGGACCACGAGGGCGCGGTAGAAGGCGTCGGTGAACGACAGCCCGAACACCAGCGGACCGAGGACGACCATCAGCACCGCGACGCCGATCATGGCGGGGGTGTAGATGGCTCCGAACCTGTCGGCGAAGCGCTGGGCGCGGCCGCGGTTTTGTTGGGCTTCTTCGACTTCGCGGATGACGCGGGCGAGGACGGTGTCCTGGTAGCGCTTGGTGACCTTGACGCGGAGTGCGCCGTCGCCGTTGAGGGTGCCGCCGTAGACGGTTTCGCCGGGGACGACCTCGACGGGCATGGACTCGCCGGTGATGGCGGAGGTGTCGACCCAGGACGCGCCCTGGGTGACCTCGCCGTCGGTGGGCAGCCGTGCGCCGGGCCGCACCAGCACCAGGTCTCCGACCTCCAGTTCCTCCACGGGTACGGTCTGCACCGCGCCGCCGAGGGTGAACCGTTCGGCGCGTCGGGGGGCGAGGTCCATGAGTTTCTGGATGGATTTGCGGGCGCGGTCGGCGACGAAGGTCTCCAGGATGATGCCGAGGGAGAAGATGACCACGACGCAGGCGGCCTCGACGAACCTGCCCAGGGGGATGGCGCCGATGACCGCCACGACGAGCAGCACGTTGATGGTGAACCGCTTGTTGCGCAGCATGGTGAGGGCGTTGCGGCCGGGGTGGACGATGCCGAAGCCGATGGAGACGATGGCGAGGATGTCGGCCAGGGGTGCGTCGGGGGAGCGTCGGGTGACGATGTCGGCGCCGACCATGAAGAGGGCGGCGATGGCGAGCATGATCATTTCCGGTCGCAGCCACCAGCGGGTCTTCTTCGCCGGTGTCTCGTCCACGACCGCGGGCTTCTCCGGTTCCAGCGTCAGGCCGGAGGCGGCGGCGGTGCGCAGCAGCACGGTGTCGCTGAGGGCTTTGGGGGCCTGGATGGCGAGCACGCCGGAGGCGGAGAGCATGCGGACGTCGCGGACACCCTCGACCCGGCGTAGTGGGGTGAGGTCGCTGGCGCACTCGACGCAGCCGGCGAGGACGCGGTAGCGGCGTGTTTCCAGGTCGGCCTCGTCCGGGGCGTTGACCCGGTTGGTCAGGGGTTGTGTGGTCACTGCAGGTCACCCGCCTGTTCACCTAGGGAAGACCACCTAGCGGAACCGACGGTAAAGGTTGGACCGCACTCCAAGGTCAAGCCCCGTTCCCGGAGCTTGACTTGAAGCCGAGTTCAACTTCGAGACTACCGCTGCCACCGCGAGAGGAGGAGATCGGTGACTTACGTGATCGCTGAGCCCTGTGTCGACGTGATGGACAAGGCCTGCATCGAGGAATGCCCCGTCGACTGCATCTACGAAGGCGACCGCATGCTCTACATCCACCCCGACGAGTGCGTGGACTGCGGCGCGTGCGAGCCGGTGTGCCCGGTGGAGGCCATCTACTACGAGGACGACGTGCCCGAGCAGTGGGCCCACTACACCAAGGCCAACGCCGACTTCTTCGCCGAGCTGGGCTCCCCGGGTGGCGCTGCCAGGGTCGGCAAGGTCTCCGCCGACCCCGAGGTGATCAGGGCCCTGCCGCCGCGCGGCGAAGGGACCTGACCCCACCGCACCAAACCGTCCCGCGACGGCCTCGACGCGTACCCGGACCACGAGGGGACACCATGACCACCACCGATCCCATGCCGCCCATCCTCGGCGAGCTGGCACGCACGGAGATCAAGGTCCGGCTCGTCGGCCACGACCAGCTCGAGGTCAGCGCGCCGCGCGGCGCGCTGTCGGCCGAGCTGCGCGACCGCATCGTCGCGGCCAAGCCGGCGATCATCCACTGGCTGTCGGGCGCGCCGCGCGCCGCGCACGCGCTGCCGCGGGTCGTGCCGGACCCGGCGGCGGCCGACGAGCCGTTCCCGTTGTCGGACCTGCAGACGTCGTTCCTGGTCGGGTCGGCGGAAGGGCTGGAGTACCACGTCCGGCCGCACCAGTACATGGAGTTCGACCTGGTCGACCTGGACGTGGAGCGGTTCTTCGCGGCGGTGAACCGGAACCTGCTGCGCCAGCGGGACAACCTGGTGGTCGTGACGGAGGACATGCGGCTGCGCCGTGTCCCGGAGTTCACGCCGCTGTCGCCCGTGGTCCACGACTTCCGCGGCCTGCCCGCCGAGCAGGTCGAGCGCGAACTGCTGCGGATCCGCGAAGGCGTCCGCCGCCGCCAGCTGCCCCTCGACCGGTGGCCGTGGCTGGACATCCAGATCAGCCTGCACGGCGAGCGAGACGCCCGCATCCACTACAACAACAACAATTTCTTCAGCGACGGCATGGGCACCAGCCGTTTCCTGGACAACGTCTTCGGCCTCTACCGCGACCCGGACCGCGTGCTGCCCGACCTGGAGGTCAGCTTCCGCGACTGCGTCGTCACGCTGGCCGACATCGAGGCGTCGCCGCTCGGCCGGGAGTCCGAGCAGTACTGGCGCGACCGCATCCCCGAGTGGCCGGACGCGCCGGCGATCCCGCTGGCGGCCGGCGCGCAGGCCCGCGGCCGCTCGGAGCTGAACCGCCGCGAACTCGTGCTGTCCGCCGCCGAGTGGACCGCCCTCAAGCAGCGCGCCCGCGCCCACGGGCTGACCGACAGCAACGTCATGTACGCGGCGTACGCCGAGGTCGTCGCCGCGTGGAGCGGGTCGAGGCACTTCCTGCTCAACAACATGGTGACCCACCGGCTGCCGCTGCACCCGCAGATCGGCGAGGTGATGGGCAACTTCGCCTCGCTGTACCCGCTGGAGGTCGACTGGCGCGGCGACGACACCTTCGAGGCCAAGGCCCGGCGGCTGCGCGCCCGCGTGTTGCAGGACATGCAGCACACCCACTGGAGCGGGGTGAAGGTGCTCCAGGCCCTCAACCGGCACCGCCGCACGCCCGGCCGGGCCGCGTGCCCCTTCGTGATCAGCAGCGGCCTGTTCATGGGCAAGTTCGACCGGCCGACCTACTCGACCCTGGAAACACCGCAGGTGCTGCTGGACTGCCAGTTCTGGGAGCAGGACGACGGCACGATGTGGATCGCCTGGGACGTCATCGAGTCGATGTTCCCCGACGGCGTGGTCGACGCGATGCTCGACGCGTTCCACCGGCTCGTGGTCGGCCTCGCGCACGACGACTCCTGGTGGCAGCGCACCGGGTTCGACCTCGTCCCCGACGCCGACCTGGCGGCCCGCCGGGCGCTCAACGCGCTGCCGCACGACGTGCCCGACGGCCTGCTGCACGACGCGCTCGCGCACCGCGCCGCCGACGCCGCCGACCGGATCGCCGTGCGCACCCCGACGACCGCGCTGACCTACGGCGAGCTGCACGGGCGCAGCGCGCACGTCGCGGCCTCCCTGGTCGACGCGGGCGCGAGCCCCGGTGAGCTGGTGCCGGTGGTGTTGCCGAAGGGGTGGGAGCAGTCGGTCGCCGTGCACGGGGTGTTGGCGGTCGGGTGCGCGTACGTGCCGGTGGACCCGGAGTGGCCGGCGGACCGGATCGCGCACCTGCTGAAGGCGACCGGGGCCCGGCACGCCGTGACGGTGGAGGCGTTGCGCGACCGGGTCGCGGGCCTGGGCGACGTGACCGTGCACGTGGTCGGGGCCGGGGTCGGGCAGCCGCCCCGCGCCGTCGCCCGGCGTTCCCCGCGTGACCCCGCGTACGTCATCTACACGTCGGGGTCGACGGGGACGCCGAAGGGCGCGGCGCTGGACCACCGGGGGCCGCTCAACACCGTGCTCGACGTCAACGGGCGGTTCGGTGTCGGCGCGGACGACGTGGTGTTCGGCATCTCGTCGTTGTGCTTCGACCTGTCGGTCTACGACCTGTTCGGCACCACCGCGGCCGGCGCGACCCTGGTCCTGCCCGGCCCGGCCGAGTCCCACGACCCCCGCGCCTGGGTGTCCACGATCCGGTCGGCCGGCGTGACGGTGTGGAACTCGGTGCCGGCGTTGATGCAGCTGGCGGTCGAGGAGGCCGAGGCGACCGGGCTGGACCTGCCGTCGCTGCGGCTGGTGCTGCTCAGCGGGGACTGGATCCCCGTGGACCTGCCCGACCGGATCCGGCGCGTCGCCCCCCACGCCCGGGTGATCAGCCTGGGCGGAGCGACCGAGGCGTCGATCTGGTCGATCTACCACCCGGTCGACGTGGTGGACCCGGCGTGGACGAGCATCCCGTACGGGCGTCCGCTGGGCGGGCAGACGTGGCACGTGCTGGACGAGACCGGCGGGGACGCGCCGACCTGGGTGCCCGGCCACCTGCACATCGGCGGGGTCGGGTTGGCCGTGGGCTACTTCGGCGACCCGGAACGCACCACCGCGTCCTTCACCACCCACCCCCGGACCGGCGAACGGCTCTACCGCACCGGTGACCTGGGCCGGTACCTGCCGGACGGGACGATCGAGTTCCTGGGCCGGGCGGACTTCCAGGTCAAGATCCAGGGCTTCCGGGTGGAACTGGGCGAGATCGAGCACGTGCTGGCCCAGCACCCGGCCGTGGACCGCGCCCTGGTCACCGTCCAGGACGGTCCCGCCGGCCGCCGGCTCGTCGGCTTCGCCGCCGCGTCCGGCGCGGACGGGCCGGACCTGCGCGACTTCCTCGCCGAACGCCTGCCCAACTACATGGTGCCCGCGAGCGTGACCGTGCTGGACCGGCTGCCGCTGACCTCCAACGGCAAGGTCGACCGCCGCGCGCTCGACGCGCTGGCCCCCGCCGACGCCGCACCCGCCCGGGAGCACGTGCCGCCGCGCACCGACCTCGAAGCCGAGGTCGCCGCGATCTGGGCGGAGGTGCTGGAGGTGCCGCGCGTCGGGGTGTTCGACGACTTCTTCGACCTCGGCGGCCAGTCCTTCGCCGGGCTCCGCGTCATCAGCCGGATCTCCCGGCAGCTCGGCAAGCGGCTGTCGCTGGGCGCGCTGCTGTCCGGCCGCACCGTGGCCGCGCTGTGCGAGCAGCTCGACCGGGAGCGGACGTGGTCGGCGCTGGTGCCGCTGCGCGAGAACCCCGGCGCGCCCCGGGTGTTCCTGGTCCACCCGGCGGGCGGCAGCGTGCTCGCCTACCGGGGGCTGGCCGAGCTGGTCGACGCCGACTGGCACGCCCTGCAGGCGCCCGGCCCCGACTCGGACCAGGACGTGCCCGCCGACGTGGAGGACTTCGCCGTCCGCTACGTCGCGGAGATCCGCCGCGCCCAGCCGCACGGCCCGTACGTGCTCGGCGGCTGGTCGTCCGGCGCGGTCATCGCCGCCCACGTCGCGCACAAGCTGGAGCTGGAGGGCGAACGGGTGTCCCGCCTGTTCGTGTTCGACTCGCCCGCCCCGGCCCCCGCGCCCGAGGTCGATCCCGTGTCGATGCTGCTGTGGTTCCTCGAAGACCTCGACCTGGGGTTCCGCGCGGACGACGCGACGGCGGACGAACGCGCCGAGCTGTCGGCCGTCGCCGGGCCCGACCGCCTCAGCGCCGGCCTGGCCCTGCTCGAACGCCGCACCGGCCGCGCGGTCGCCGTGGACGAGGCGCACCTGCGGCACACCTACGCGGTGTTCACCGGCGTCGTGCGCGCGTGCCGCCGCCACAAGCCGACCGTCATCGGTGCCGACGTGCTGGTGGTGCGCGCCGCCGACGGCGTGGTCAGCGAGTTCGCCGACCACCCGCACGCGGCGGACGCCGACTGGGGCTGGCGCACCCTCACCACGGGCTCGGCGACCGGGGTCGTCCTGCCCGGCACCCACTACACGCTGCTCACCGACCGGCACGTCACCCCCGTCGCGGACGCGGTGCGCGACCACCTCGAACCAGTGCTGGAGGCACGATCGTGACCCGCGACTTCCCCCTGTTCGTGGACGTGCTGCGCGCGCACGCCGAGGAACGGGCCGACAAGACCGCCCTCGTCGTGCTGGCCGACGGCGAGACGGAGCACGACCGGCTCACCTACGCCCAGCTCGACGCCCGCGTGCGCGCCCTCGCCGCCCGCATGCGGCACGCGGGCCTGGCCGGGGAACGCGTGATCATCCTGCTGCCGACCGGCGTCGAGTACGTGCTCAGCGTCCTGGCGTGCCTCTACGCGGGCGCGGTGCCCGTGCCGCTCAACCCGCCCACCAAGAGCAGCCACCGCGAGCGCGTCGACCACGTGGTGCAGGACTGCCGGCCCGCGCTGGCCATCGTCGCCGCCACCGACGGGCCGATGGCGCACCTGCCCGAGGAGTACGGGTGCGCGCTGTGGCAGGCCGACGACCTGGAGGGCCACGACGCGCCGGCGTGGAGCCCGCCCGCGACCGGCCCGGACGACGTCGCCTACCTCCAGTACACCTCCGGGTCCACCAGCCGCCCCCGCGGCGTGGTGGTCACCCACGACAACATCGTCTACCAGCCCGCGCTGTTCAGCACCGGCCTCGGCATGGACGCCCGGGACGTCGTGGTCACCTGGCTGCCGCTGTTCCACGACTTCGGCCTGATCGCCGGGCTGTTCATGCCGCTGCTGCTGGGCGCGACCACCGTGATGATCCCGCCGCCGGTGTTCGTGCAGCGGCCCCTGCGCTGGCTCGCCGCCATCAGCCGGTACCGCGCCACGGTGTCGTTCAGCCCCAACTTCCCGCTGGACCTGTGCTGCGAGCGCATCACCGAGGAGGAGAAGGCGACCCTGGACCTGAGCGGCTGGCGGGTGCTGGCGATGGGCGCCGAGCCGATCCGCGCCGACACGCTGGAGCGGTTCGCCGAGGCGTTCGCCTCCTGCGGGTTCCGCCGCGACGTGTTCCGCACGGCCTACGGCATGGCCGAGTCGACGCTCGCCGTCGCCACGCACCCGCCCCGCGACGGAGCCAGGGTGATCGAGGTGGACGTCGAGGGCTTCGGGCACGGCCGGGTCGACGTCGTGCCGCCGGGCACCCCCGGTCCGCGCCGCCAACGTCTGCTCAGCAACGGTCCCGCGCTCGGCGACACCGAGGTGCTCGTGGTGGACCCGGAGACCCGCCGACCGCTGCCCGAGGGGCGGGAGGGCGAGCTGTGGCTGCGCGGCCGCACGATCGCGGCCGGCTACTGGGACCGCCCGGACGACACCGCCGAGACCTTCCGGGCCCACCTGGCCGACGGCTCCGGGCCGTACCTGCGCAGCGGCGACCTCGGCGCGGTGATCGACGGCGAGGTCTACCTCACCAGCCGTCGCAAGGACCTGATCATCATCCGCGGGCGCAACCACCACCCGCAGGACATCGAGCTGACGATGACCGACGCCCACCCCGCGCTCAACCGGGGTCTCGGGGTCGCGTTCTCCGTGGACGTGGACGGCGAGGAGCGGTTGGTCGTCGTCCAGGAGCTGAAGCGCTCCGAACGCGGCAAGCACGACCTCGCCGAGGTCGCGCGCAGGGTGCGCGGGGCCGTCGCCGAGGAGCACGAGGTCGCCGTCGACACCGTCGTGTTCATCCGGCCCGCGTCGCTGCCGGTGACCACCAGCGGCAAGGTGCGCCGGCAGTTCACCAAGCAGGAGTACCTGCGCGGCGCGCTCAAGGTGGAGTACGTCTCCGGCCCGGTGACCCCCGCGCAGCCCGTCGAGCCGGTCGGGGAGCGCGACACGGCCGCGGTGGTCGAGTGGCTGCGCGCCCGCGTGGCGGCCCGGACGGGCCTCGCGCCCGCCGAGGTCCCGGTCGACGCCACGTTCGGCGGCCTGGGGCTCGACTCGGCCCAGGCGCTCGGCCTCACCGGCGACCTGGCCGCGTGGCTGGGCCGGCCCGTCGACCCCGCGACCCTCTACGGCAACCCGACGATCCTCCGCCTGGCCGTCGCGCTGACCACCGGCGGCGACGCCCCCGCGGTCGAGCCGCCGGCCCGGCCCGCGGCGTCGGCCGAGCCGATCGCCGTGATCGGCATGGCGTGCGCGTTCCCCGGCGCGGGCTCGGTGGACGACTACTGGTCGCTGCTGGTGGAGGGGCGCGACGCGGTGACCGAGGTGCCGCCCGACCGCTGGCCGACCGACTCGTGGTACCGCGAGGGCCCGCCGGCCCCCGGGCACAGCAGCACCAAGTGGGGCGGCTTCCTGCCCGACGTCGCCGGGTTCGACGCGCGGTTCTTCGGCATCTCCGCCGAGGAGGCCGCGGCGATGGACCCGCAGCAGCGGCTGCTGCTGACCACCGCGTGGCGGGCGCTGGAGGACGCGGGCATCCCGGCCGACGCCCTCGCGGGCACGAACACGGGCGTGTTCGTCGGCATCGGCACCACCGACTACGGCCGGCTCATGGTCCGCGACCACGTGGAACCCGGCCCGTACACCGGCACGGGCACCTCGCCCAGCGTCGCGGCCGGTCGCGTGTCGTACTTCCTCGACCTCACCGGCCCGGCCGCCTCGATCGACACCGCGTGCTCGTCGTCGCTGGTGGCCGTGCACCAGGCGTGCGAGAGCCTGCGCCGGGGCGAGTGCGACACCGCGATCGTCGGCGGGGTCAACCTGCTGCTCGACCCGGACCTGGTGGTCGCGTTCTCCCAGGCCGGGATGATGTCGCCGACCGGCCGGTGCCGGACCTTCGACGCCGCGGCGGACGGGTACGTGCGCGGCGAGGGCTGCGGCGTGGTCGTGCTCAAGCGGCACGCCGACGCCGACCGGGACCGGGTGCACGCGCTGGTCGTCGGCTCCGCGGTCAACCAGGACGGCCGCAGCAACACCCTCACCGCGCCCAACGCCCTGGCGCAGCGGGCCGTTCTGCGCCGCGCGCTCGCGGCCTCCGGCCTCGCCCCCGGCGACGTCGGCTACGTCGAGGCGCACGGCACGGGCACGAGCCTCGGCGACCCCGTGGAGCTGGCCGGGATCGCGGCCGTCTACGGCGCGCCGGACGCGGAGGACCCGCTGTGGGTCGGCTCGGCCAAGACCAACCTCGGCCACCTGGAGGCCGCGGCGGGCGTCGCCGGGCTCATCAAGGCGGTCCTGGCGGTCGAGCGCGGCCTCGTGCCGCCCAACCTGCACTTCGACCGGCTCAACCCGCACATCTCGCTGGACGGCACGCGCTGCGCCATCCCCACCCGGCCGCAGCCGTGGCACGACGACGCGCGCCCCCGGGCCGCCGCCGTCAGCTCGTTCGGGTTCAGCGGCACCAACGCGCACGTGATCGTCCGACAAGCACCGCGCACCGCACACCGGGCGGACGACGACGCGGAGACGTGGCGGATGCTGCCCGTCTCGGCCAAGGGCGAACGCGCCCTCGCCGACCTCGCCGACGCCGTGGCCGAGGCGCTCGACCGGCCCGACGCCGACTTCGCCGCCCTGTGCCGCGCCGCCCACCGCCGCACCCGCTTCCCGCACCGCGCCGTCGTCGTCGCCCGCACCGCGGCGGAGGCGTCCGGGGCGCTGCGCGAGCACCGGGCGGGCACGCCGTCGGCGTTCGTCCTGACCGGCACCGCGCCGGACACCGGACCGGGACCGCTGGCCTGGCTGTTCCCCGGCCAGGGGTTCGCGCGCGCCGGCATGGCCCGACCACTGCACCGGCGCCACGAGGTCGTCCGCGAGGCGCTGGCCGAGGTGGACGCGCTCGTGCGGCCCGAGCTGGGCGCCTCCCTGCTGCCCGTGCTCGCGGGCGAGCCGGGCGACCTGGTCGACCTGACCCGCACCGGCTATGGGCAGCCCGCGATGTTCGCCACCCAGTACGCCATCGCCCGGCTGTGGCAGGAGTTCGGCGTCCAGCCGGACTACCTCATCGGGCACAGCCTCGGCGAGTTCGCCGCCGCGGTGATCTCCGGCGTGCTCACGCTGGACGACGCCACCGGGCTCGTGCTGCTGCGCGCCCGGCTCATGGAGCAGACCCCGCCCGGCGCCATGTACGCGGTCCGCACCGCCCACGTCGACGAGCTGCTGCGCGAACTCGCGGACGACGCCGTCGCCGTCGCGGCGTTCAACGGGCCCGAGGACGTCACGGTGTCCGGCCCCGAGGACGCCACCGAGGAGTTCGCGGCCCGCTGGGTCACCCGCGGGGCCAAGGTGACCAGGCTCAACGTCACCCGCGCGTTCCACTCGCCGCTGATGGACCCGGTGGTCGAGACCTTCGCGGAGCAGGCCCGGCACGTCCGCCACCACGAGGGCCGGATCCCGATCGTGTCCACCCTCACCGGCGATGTGCTGCCCACCTCCGGGCTGACGGCGGCGCACTGGGTGAACCAGCTGCGCCGGCCCGTCCGGTTCGCCGAGGGGCTGCGGACGCTCGCCCGGCTCGGTGTCCGGCACTTCGCCGAGATGAGCCCCGAACCGGTGCTGTCCCCGCTCGGGCCGCGCACCGTGCCCGACGGCGTCTGGCTGCCCAGCGGTGGGCGGCAGGACGGCGACGACCGGCGGCTGGTGCTGTCGCTGGCGCAGTGGCACGCCGTCGGCGGCGACCTCGCGCGCCCCGACGACGGCCCCGTCGACCCGGCCGTGCTGCCGGGCCACCCGCTGCGCGCGGACCGCCACTGGTACGCGCCCGGCGCCACGCCGACGCGCCGGGTTCCGGCGCACCCCCTGCTGGGGCAACGGGTCGACATCGCCGGCGCGCCCAGCGAGTGGTTCGCCTCCGAGCTGGGCGCGACGCGGCCGTGGTTCGCCGAGCAGCACGAGATCGGGGGAGTCGCGCTGCTGCCCGGCGCGGCGATGGTCGAGTGGATCACGGCCGCGGCGAAGGCGGTGTTCGGCGGGGACGTCCTGACGCTGGACGACGTCCGGTTCACCAGCGCACTGGCGCTCGCGGCCGGTCGGACTACGGCGGTGCAGGCGGTCGTGGACCCGGCCGGGGGAGCGGTGGACTGCTTCGCCCGGGACGGCGACGGCGACCGGTGGACCCGCCGGGCGCAGGCCGCCGCCGTGCGGCGCGGTGCGCCGGAGCCCGAACCCGGGCGGCCGGCGGCGGAGGCGGTCGCCGGGTTGCGGCCGCAGGACGTCGAGGCCCTGTACGCGCGGTTCGCCCGCGCCGGCATGGTGTACGGGCCCGCGTTCCGCGGCGTGCGGGAGTTGTGGGCCGGGCGGGGCGAGGCGGTCGGCCGGATCGCCGTCGAGGCTCGATCCGCCGAGGACGCCTGGTACACGCTGCACCCCGTGGTGCTCGACGCGTGCCTGCACGTGGCCGCCGCGGTGGTGCCGGAGCTGTCCGGGCCGCTCGTGCCGGTGGCGGTGGAGCGGGTCGTGGTGCGCGGGACGGCGCCCGGCGACCTGTGGTCGCACGTCCGGTCGCGCGGGACGCGGGACGGTGGCGAGCACGTCGTGGACGTGCGGCTGACCGATGCCGGGGGTGTCGTCCTCGCGGAGCTGCACGGGGTGACGCTGCGACCCCTGCCCGCGGCCGAACCGCCCCTGCTGCGGTACGCGGTGGACTGGGTGCGGGCGGACGCGCCGGCGGTGCCCGCCGTCGGCGGCGAGTGGCTGCTGGTCGGGGCCGAGGACGTCACGCGCGAATGGCGGGAACGCCTGTGGGACAAGGGGATCCGGACGACCGGGTACCGCGGTCAGGAGCCGGCGGACGACCTGGCCGGGATCGTCGTCGTCGGCACGGAAGCGGCCGGTGACGACCTGGCCGGGTTCGAGGAGGCCGCGCGCGACGTGGTGCTGCCGCTGCGCCGGCTCTTGGCGGACCTGGCCGGCCGGCGCGTGACGATCGCGCTGTGCGCCCGGCGTGCGGCGGGGTCGGGCCTGGCCGGCGCGGCGCTCGCCGGGGTGGCCGCCGCCCTCACCGCCGAGTACCCCGACCTGCCGGTCGTGCACGTCGACCACGACGGGACGGCCCACCCCGCCGACGTGCTCGCCCGCGTCGTCGGGCTGGGCGGGTCCGGCAGGCTCGCGGCGCACGACGGCGAGTGGCGCCAGGCGCGGTTGCGGGCCGCGGAGCCCTCCGGTGAGAAGCCCTTCCTCCGCGCGGACGGCACGTTCCTCGTCACCGGCGGCTGGGGCGCGCTCGGGCGCGTCACCGCCCGCCACCTGGTCGAGCACGGCGCGCGGCACGTCGCGCTGCTCGGCCGGAACCGGCCCGCGACGGACCCGGACTGGGTGCTCGAACTCCGCGAACGGGCGGAGGTCGTGCTGCTCGGCGCGGACGTCGGCGACGAGCGCGGCCTGCGCGACGCCCTGGCGAAGATCGCCGCCGACATGCCCCCGCTGCGCGGTGTCGTCCACGCCGCCGGCGTCACCGACGACGGCCCGTTCACCGACCTCGACTGGGCGCGGTACGAGCACGTGCTGGCCGCCAAGGCGCGTGGCGCGTGGCACCTGCACCGCCTCACCCGCGACGAGCCGCTCGACCTGTTCGTCCTGTTCTCCTCGTTCGCCTCGCTCGTCGGCTCCGCCGGGCAGGCGAACTACGTCCTGGCCAATGCGTTCCTGGACGCGCTGGCGGACGCGCGGCGGGCGCAGGGGCTCCCCGCCACGAGCGTCAACTGGGGACCGTGGTCCGACGGCGGCCTCGCCGCCGCCCGCGAAGGGCTGGCCGACGCGCTGCGGCTGGGCGGCCTGCACGGCATCGGCGACGACGAAGGCGCGGCGGCGCTGTCGGCCGTCCTCACCGGCGACCACACCCGGCTCGGCCTGGCCAAGGTCGACTGGGACCGCTACGTCGCGGTCAACGGCGGCGCGGCGAAGCGGACGCTGCTGGCCGACCTCGCCGCGACCGCCACCGCCGCGCCCACCCCGGCCGCGGCCCCGGACGTGAGCGAGCTGGTGCTCACCGACCCGGAGGGCGCGGAGGCCGAGGTGACCGCGCTCCTGCTCCGGGAGACGTCGTTGCTGCTCGGCCTGAGCGCCGTCGACCGGGAGGAGCTGCGCGGGCGGTTCCCGGACACCCGGCTGGCCAACCTCGGCCTGGACTCCCTCATGGCGGTGCGGCTGCGGGACCGGCTGCTCACCGGGCTGTCCGTCGCCCTGCCCGGCGAGGCGCTGTTCGACGGCAGCACCGTCCGCGACATCGTCCGGGACCTGTGCCGGCAGATCGCGCTGAGGGCCGTCGTGCGGGAGGAGGACGTGCCGGGCTCCGACGACCTGGAGGTCGTCCGGCTCTAACGGCAGCAGGTGTCCGCGAGGGTTTCGACCGTCGGCGGCGTTCCCGCCCCCTGGGCGCGCGTCGCCGACCGGTCGGGCCCGTACATGATCACCGCGACGCCGACCAGGCAGATGCCGACCCCGATCAGGTCCCAGCGGTCCGGGCGGAACTTGTCGACCACCACGCCCCAGATCAGCGCGCCGAGGATGAACACGCCGCCGTACGCCGCCAGCACCCGGCCGAAGTTCGCGTCCGGCTGGAGCGCGGCCACGAAACCGTAGAAGCCGAGCACGACCACGCCGGCCGCCAGCCACAGCAGGCCGCGGTGCTCCCGCAGACCCTGCCAGATCAGCCACGTGCCGCCGATCTCGGCGAGCGCGGCCAGCGCGAACAGGACCACGGACTTGATGGGCATGGGGCCATGATAGGTGACCCCACGTGATGTCCGGACACGCTCAGTGCCCGGAAGGTCACACGTGATCCGCGTCATGCTCCGAAAAGGGGTGCGAGTTCGCGCATTCGCCGCGATCACGCCACGTCAATGCGCGCCGACAATGCGCCGCCACCGTTCGGTCGGAATTCCGGAACCGGTCCGGGGTGGTTTCGAACAATGGGAAACCGCCGGTCGGCCCGGCCGTTCCGTCGTCCGCGCGGGTGCGGCGGAGTAGGATAGGGGGCATGGAATCTGGGCAAATGACGGTCGCGGGCTTGTCGAAGCGCACCGGGGTTCCGAGCGACAGCATTCGGTATTACGAACGGGTCGGCCTGCTGCCGAAACCTCCGCGCAGCCGGGCCGGGTACCGGCGGTACGGCGAGGACGCCGTGGACCGGCTGCGGTTCATCCAGGGCGCGCAGCGGCTGGGGCTGCGCCTGCGCGAGATCAACGACCTGCTGTCGATCCGCGACACGGGCACGTGCCCGTGCGGTGACGCCGCCGTGCTGCTGCGCGAGCGCATGGAGGAGATCGACCAGGAGATGAAGCGCCTCCAGGCGCTGAAGAAGGAACTCTCGGCCATGGTGGGCAGCCTGCCCAGCGCGAACTGCCCGAACCCCGAGCCGGGCGTGTGGCGTGCGCCCGCCCCCC
>NZ_JBHYXZ010000140.1:0-10623 GCF_042752395.1 Actinosynnema sp. NPDC059335
CGGTGGGATGGCACGAAACCCGGACCCACAACCCAACAGGGGGATCCGGGCGGGGTTGTCCATCCTGCTGATCTGCCCGTCCGGCGAGGACGCTTTTCCACGCTTTTGAGCTTTCGCCAACCCCCAACCCCGCGCCAAGCACCACCGACCAGCGCCACGCCCCCTGGCAGCGCCGGCAGCGGCACAACGCGTGCCCGTCGCCGCCCGACTTCCGCCGACTTCCGCCGACTTCCGCCGACTTCCGCCGACTTCCGCCGGCTGGCGGGCCGGCTGTCGGTCGGGCTGGCGGGCCGGCTGGCCGAGCGGTACGGCGACCACCCGGCGGTCGTGGCGTGGCACGTGCGCCCCGACCCCCCGGAGCCCACCGCTCCGCAGGGGTCACCCGCCCAAGGGGAGCCCTTGCGTCAATCCTGCCGGCCACCACCGACAATTCCGCCTCCCCGAAGCACTGAGCTGCGCTGACGGCGTAACCGGTTGGCGGCCGGCCCGTGATCGCGTTTCCTGGACCGATGAGCACGGTGCTGATCGGGGTGGAGAACGTGGCCACCCCCAAGTGGGCCCGTCGTCGCGGCGAGACGTCGGTCAGCCTGGGGAAGGCGCTCAAGAGCCTGCCCTCGGCGGTGGCGATGGTGGTCCGGTTGGCCTGGCGCACCTCGCCCCGGCTCACCCTGATGGCGGGCGCGGTGCACGTGCTGTCCGGCGGGGTGACGGCGTTCGGGCTGTTGGCCACGGCGGACGTTTTCGCGGCGCTGCTGCGCGAAGGCCCCACGCCGCAACGGGTGGTGGAGGCGCTGCCCGCGCTGGCGGTCGTCGTGGGGTCGCTGGTGGTCCGGGCGCTGCTCGACACGGCGGTCGCGGCGGTGGAGAGTTCGCTGCGGCCACGGGTCACGCGGGAGGCGAACGACGAGGTCACGGCGGTCCTGGTGCGTGCCTCGCTGCTCGCGTTCGAGGACGCGGACTTCCGCGAGCTGGCCCGTCAGGGCGGCCGGCGGGGTGTGCGCTCGCTGGAGAGCAGCCTGCGCTACCTGGCCGACCTGGTCTCGGGCGGCATCTCGCTGGTCGCGGCGGTGGTCACGGTGGCGTTGCTCAACCCGTGGCTCGGGCCGGCGCTGCTGCTGGCCGCGTTCGCGAACGCCTGGGCGTCGGCGCGGGCGTCCAAGCTGCGCTACGAGCACTTCCTCGACTCGGTGACCCGCAACACCCGCAAGGGCGTGGTGGAGGAGGTCGCCACCGACCGCGACTTCGCGCTCGAACGGCACGCCCTCACCCTCCAGGAGCGCCTGCTCGCCGAGCACCGCCGGATCTCCGACAGCCTGATGGCGGACGAGATCCGGATGGCGCACCGGACCAACCTGGTGCGCCTGACCGGGCGCGGGCTGGCGGGCGTCGGCACGGCCATCGCCTACGTCGTGCTCGGCCTCCTGCTGCACACCGGCGGCATGGAGCTGGCGCTGGCGGGCACGGCGGTGCTGGCCATGCGCACCGGGTTCTCGTCGCTGGCGTCGACGACCCGGGCCGTGAACTCGCTGTACGAGGACTCGTTCTACATCGACTTCTACCGCAAGCTGCTGGTCGAGGGCGCGGAACGGGCGCAGGGCAGCTCGCCGGTGACGGCGCCGGCCGACCCGGAGCGGATCACGCTGACCGACGTGTCGTTCACCTACCCGGGCGCGGCGAAGCCCGCGTTGCGGGACGTGAACCTGACCGTGGCCAGGGGCGAGGTCGTGGCGCTGGTGGGGGAGAACGGGTCGGGCAAGACGACGCTCGGCAAGGTGCTGACCGGCCTGTTCCCGGCGACGTCGGGCACGGTGGCGTGGGACGACGTGGACCTGGCCGAGGCGGACCCGCACTCGGTGCACTCGTCCATCGCGGTGATCGCGCAGGACCCGGCGCAGTGGCCGATGACCGCGCGGCACAACGTGACGGTCGGCCGGCTGGAGCGCGAGGACGAGCGGGCGTGGGAGGAGGCGGTGGCGAAGTCCGGCGCGGACGAGGTGCTGGCGACCCTGCCCGCCGGGGCGGACACCGTGCTGTCGCGGCAGTTCAACGACGGGCAGGACCTGTCCGGCGGGCAGTGGCAGCGGATGGGCATCGCGCGCGGCATGTACCGGGACGCGGCGGTGCTGGTGGCCGACGAGCCGACCGCCGCGCTGGACGCGAAGGCCGAGGCCCGCGTGTTCGAGGGCCTGCGCGAGGCGACCGCGCGGCGCACCACGATCCTGGTCACGCACCGGCTGGCGAACATCCGCAACGCCGACCGGATCGTCGTGCTCGACCGCGGCCGGATCATCGAGCAGGGCACGCACGAGGAGCTGATGGCGCGGCGCGGCCACTACTTCGAGCTGTTCGAGTTGCAGGCCGCCGCGTACCGGGGCGGCCTGCTGGCGTCGGCGAACGAGTAGGGATCACGGCCGGGTGCCGGGCGGAGGTTGCCGCCCGGCGCCCGGCGCCCGGCCGTGGGTCTCGTGCGCCCGGCGGCGGGGACGGGCCGTGGCCCACCCCCGGTCGAGGTCACCGCCGGTCGCCCGCGCGAGCAGCGTGGGGCACGCCGGTACAGCCGGGGTACAGCCGCGGTCCGGTTCCGGGCTCCCGGAGGGCCGGTTCCTGCGCTACCTTCGGACCCGCCTCGGCCGTGGGGACGGTCGCGGCGCGGGGGAGTGTGCCGAGTGCGGTTCCGGGTCCTGGGCGCGGTCGACGTCGTGACGTCCGACGGTGCGCGGATCGGCTTCGACGCCCGCAAACCGCGGGTGCTGCTGGCCACGCTGCTGCTGCACGCCGGCGAGTGGGTCGGCGTCGAGCGCCTGGTGGACGCGCTGTGGCCGGACGGGCCGCCGCCGTCCGCGGCGCAGAACGTCAAGACCTACGTGTGGACGCTGCGCCGGGCGCTGGCCCGGGACCCGTCCGGGGAGGACCGGATCATCGCCGGCCGGGGCGGCTACCGCGTCCGGGTCGCGGACCAGGAGCTGGACGCGCGCCTGTTCGAGGAGCTGGTGCGGGCCGGCCGGCGCGACACCGGGGCGGGACGGCACCGGCAGGCCGCGGCGGCGTACGCGCGGGCGCTGGAGCTGTGGCGCGGCGAGCCGTTCGCCGACCTGGCGGGGCCGGACGTGGACACCGTCCGGGCCGGGCTGGAGGAACGCCGGCTGACCGCCGAGGAGGGGCGGGCGGTCGCGCTGTCGGCGCTGGGGTCGCACGAGGAGGCCGTGGTCGCGCTCACCGCGCTGGTGGCGAAGCACCCGTTCCGGGAAGGGCTGCGGGGCGCGTTGATGACCGCGCTGTACCGGGCGGGCCGCCAGGCCGAGGCGTTGGACGTCTACGACGAGGGCCGCGTGCTGCTCGACCGGGAGCTGGGCCTGCGGCCGGGGGAGGAGCTGCGCCGCCTGCACCTCGACATCCTCAACCAGGACGCGCACCTGGCGGCCGACCGGGCGTCGGCGTGGGCGCAGCCGGCGCAGGTGCCGGCCGCCGTGGTGGGCTTCACCGGGCGCGCCGAGCACGTGGCGCGGCTGGACGCGCTGCTCGCCCGCACCGACGACCGGCAGCCGCCGCCGATCGCCGTCATCACGGGCACGGGCGGCGTGGGCAAGACCGCGCTGGCGGTGCACTGGGCGCACCGCGTCCGGGCCCGGTTCCCGGACGGGCAGCTCTACGTCAACCTGCGCGGCTACGACCCCGAGCTGCCGGTCGGGCCCGCGGACGCGTTGGCGGGCTTCCTGCGCGCCCTCGGCGTCGACTCGCGCGACATCCCGCCGGACCTGGCCGAGCGCTCCGCCCGCTTCCGGTCCCTGCTGGCGGGCAGGCAGGTGCTCGTGGTGCTGGACAACGCCCGCACGGCCGCCCAGGTCCGGCCGCTGTTACCCGGCTCGCCGGGGTGCCTGGTGCTGGTGACCAGCCGGGACTCGCTGCGCGGGCTGATCGCGACGGAGGGCGCGACCCGGCTCGGTCTGGACCTGCTGTCCGCCCAGGAGGCCGGGGACCTGCTGCGGGTGTTGATCGGCGACCGGGCGCTGGCCGACCCGCGTGCGGTGGACGTGCTGGCGGAGCTGTGCGCGCGGCTGCCGCTGGCCCTGCGCCTGGCCGCCGAACTGGCCACCGGGCGTCCCTCGGCGTCGCTGGCCGACCTCGGCGACGAGCTGACCCGTGAGCAGGACCGGCTGGACCGCCTCGACGACGACGGCGACCCGCACGCGGCGCTGCGGTCGGCGTTCTCGTGGTCGTACCGGCAGCTCGGCCCGGCCGTGGCCCGCGTGTTCCGGCTGCTGGGCGCGCACCCGTGCCACGAGCTGGGCATCGACGCGATCACCGCGCTGACCGGCGGCACGGACGCCGAGGCGCGGCGGCACGTCGACGTCCTGGTCCAGGCGCACCTGGTGGAGCGCACGGCCGACGACCGGTTCCAGATGCACGACCTGCTGCGCACCTACGCCCGCGGCCTCGCCGCCGAGGTGGACGGCGACGACGAGCGGGCCGCGGCGCTGGACGCCCTGGCGGACCACTACGTCGGCAAGGCCGAGGTGGCGCGGGCGTTGTTCGACCCCGCCGACCACGGCGGGCCGCCGGCCACGGCGCCCGGCCTGGCGAACCGGGGCGACGCGATGGCGTGGCTGGAGGCGGAGCGCCCGAACCTCCTCGCGATCGCCGAGCACGCCGCCGGGCACGGCGACGCGGGGCACGTGGCGCGGCTGTCGGCCGCGCTGTGGCACTACTTCCAGGTCCGCGGCCACCACGACGAGTCCCTGGCCCTGCACACCCACGCCCTCGCGGCCGCCCGGAAGCGGTCCGACCGCGTCGCGGAAGGCGTCGCGCTCACCGGTTTCGGGGTCGCGTACGAGCGGTTGGGCCGGTACGAGGAGGCGTTGCGGCACCACGAGTCGGCCGTGGCCGTGGCGCGGGGGATCGACGACGTCAGCCTCACCGGCCGGGCGCTGAAGAACCTCGGCGTCGTGCTGCGCCGCCTCGGCCGGTTCGAGGAGGCGGAGCGGGTGTTCCTGGAGGCGCTGTCGATCGCGCGGGCCATCGGGAACCGGCGCGGTGAGGCGGGCGTGCTGTGCAGCCTGGCCCTGGTGCACGAGGCGGCCGGGCGGTACGAGGAGGCGTTGCGGCACGTGGAGCGGGCACTGGCGGCCGTGCCGGACGTGGACAACGACCACGCCCTGATGGACCACCTCCAGGCGAACCTGGGCCTGGTGCACCTGCGGCTGGGCCGGTCCGAGCCGGCCCGCGAGCACCTGGAGGAGGCGTTGCGGGGCGCGCGGACGACCGGCAACCGGGACCTGGAGTCGGAGGTGCTGGACAGCCTGGGCGAGCTGGCGACCGCCGAGGGCGACCCGCGGTCGGCGCTCGACCTGCACCGCCGGGCGTTGGCGCTCACCCGCAGCACGGGCGACCGGCACGAGGAGGCCCGCGCGCACGCCGGCCTGGCCCGCGCCCTGGAGGCGTGCGGCCGGCGGGAGGAGGCGCACCGGCACCTGCGGCTCGCCTCACACCGAGCGCCGGTGGCCGGGACGACGCACCGCCTCACCGAACACCCGGCCTGACCGAACAATCCGGCCACACCGAACACCCGGCCGCACACCGAACACCCGGCCGCACACCGAACACCCGGCCGCACACCGAACACCCGGCCGCACACCGAACACCCGCCGAGACCCCGGACAGCCGCCCCGGGGTCCCGCCCACCGACTCCCCGGGCGCGCGGTGACCGCTAGGCCGTCAGCTCCAGCGACGACCCCTCGCGGGCCTTGCGCACCCGCAGCCGCGTCGGGATGCGCTGCCGCAGCTCCTCCACGTGCGACACGAGCCCGACGACCCGGCCGCCCGCGCGCAGCTCGTCCAGCGTGGTCATCACCAGTTCGAGGGTCTCGGCGTCGAGCGTGCCGAACCCCTCGTCGATGAACAGCGTGTCGAGCACGGCCCCCGCCGCGACCACGTCGGCCAGGCCCAGGGCCAGCGCCAGCGACGCCAGGAACGACTCGCCGCCCGACAGCGTCTTCGCGGGCCGCTGCTGCCCCGAGTAGTCGTCCATCACGTCCAGGCCCAGCCCGCCCCTGGTGCCGCGCGGCCCGGCCTCGGTCGAGTGCACGAACCGGTAGCGGCCCTGGCTCATCCGCTCCAGCCGGTGGCTCGCGGCGACCGCGACCTCCTCCAGCCGGGCGGCCAGCACGTAGGTGCGCAGGGTCATGCTCTTGGCGTTCTGGCCCATGCCGTTGATCACGTCGGTCAACGCGTCCAGCTCGGCGTACTCGGCCTCCACCGGTTCCAGCCGCTGCCACGCGGCGTGCAGCTGCTCGGCCAGGTCGGCGGCGCGGGCGGCGCGGGTGCGCGCGTTCGTCAACGCCGTGGTGGCCTCGGTGGCCCGGTCGCTCGCGACCCGGAACCGCTCCTCCGCGCCGGGCACGTCGACCTCGGCGTCCGGGTCGGTGCCGGGCAGCTCGGCCAGCGTGCTCTCGGCCGCCGTCCGGGTCTTCTCGACGTCGCGGATGCGGGTCTCCAGCTCGGCGACCGCAGTCGCGGGACGGGCCGCGGCCAGGGCGTCGGCGGCGTCGGCGAACCCGGCGAGCGACGCCAGCCGCGCCACCTCCAGCCGCTGCTCGGCCAGGCGCTCCTCGTGCTCCGCCACGGCGGCGCGGCGGGCGTCCAGCGCGGTCAGCGCGTCGGCCAGGTCGCCGAGGTGCGCCCGTCGCGTCACCACGTCCGGGAAGTCGCCGCGCGCCTCCTCCAGCCGGGCTCCCCGCTCCTCGACGGCCGCCGCGAGCTGCGCCCGCTGGGCGGTGGCCTCCGCCAGCTCGCGTTCCAGCGCGCCGCGCCGCTCCAGCGCGCGCTGGACCTTGTCCTCCAGGTCGGCCAGCTCGGCCTGCCGGCGTTCCCACTGCTCCGCCCGCGCGGCCACGGACCGGTGCTCGCGCTCCGCCTCGGCGGGCGGTCGGTCGCCGAGCTGCTCGCGCAGCAGCGCCAGCCGCGCCGACAGCCGCTCGGCCTCCTGCTCGGCCCGCTGCCGCCGCTCCAGCGCCCGCTGGTCGGCCTCGGCGGCGCGTTCCTCGTCGGCGGCCGTCACCGCGTCCAGCATCGGCTGCGCCGGGGCCGGGTGGTCGGCCGACCCGCACACCGGGCACCCCCGGCCGGGGCGCAGCCGGGCCGCCAGCTCGGCGGCCATGCCGTCCAGCCGTTCCCGGCGGATGCCCAGGAGGCGGTCGCGGGCTTTCTGCTGCGCGTCCACGGCCTCGCGCCGCGCCTGGTCGGCCGCCGCGAAGTCGCGTTCGACGCGCGGCAGCTCGGCCGCCGCGGCGGCCAGGCCCGACACCTGCGGCAGCCGGGCCGCCGCCTCCGCCGACTCCTCGACCGCGGCCTTCGCCGCCGCCAACCGCGCCGGCACCTCGTCGAGCTGCGCGACCAGCGCGGCCAGCTGTTGCGACGTGGTCGCGACGTCCCGGTCCAGCTGCTCGATCCGCCGCCGGTCGGCGACCTGCCGCTCCGCCTCGG
Organism: Actinosynnema sp. NPDC059335; assembly: GCF_042752395.1. Taxonomy (NCBI): domain Bacteria; kingdom Bacillati; phylum Actinomycetota; class Actinomycetes; order Pseudonocardiales; family Pseudonocardiaceae; genus Actinosynnema; species Actinosynnema sp. NPDC059335. Next base: position 7,480 of record NZ_JBHYXZ010000140.1, read on the forward strand.
CGGCCAGGCCGGTCAGCCCGCCCGCCTCCTCGCGCAGCCGGTCGGCGTCGCCGCGCAGGTCGTCGCCCCGGTAGCCGAGGGCGGACACGGCGGCCGCCGCGGCCCGCTCCTGGTCGACGGCGACCGCCAGCCGCTGCTCCAGCTTCACCGCCAGCTCGTGCGCGGGCACGACGACCGCCGCCTGCCGCGCCGCGTCACGCTCGGCGACCCACGCCCGCAGGCTCGGCTCCACCTCCGCGTACCGGTCGAGGTGGCGGCGCGCCTCCCGCACCCGGCGCACCCGCTCGTGCCGGGCCCGCGCCTCCTGCCACTCCCGCTCGGCCGCCGCCCGCACGCCCGCCGCCTCGGCCGCGACCTGGTCGGCCTCGCGCTCGGCCTCGTCCAACCGCTTGAGCAGCGAGCTGAGCCACTCCGGGTCGCCGCCGTCCTCCGGCGGGTCCTCCAGCGCGACCTCCGCGACCCGCTGCACCAGGTCGCGGTGCACCAGGCCGAGCTGCTCGACCTCGCGCTTGCGCTCCCGGCGGCGCTCCCGGAACCACTTCTCCACGTCCAGGAAGCGCTCGGTGCCGAACAGCTTCTCCAGCAGCTTCTCCCGCTCCGCGGTCTCCGCGCGCAGGAACCGGGCGAACTCGCCCTGCGGCAGCAGCACCACCTGGAAGAACTGCTCGGCCGTCATGCCGAGCAGGCCCTCGACCTCGCGGGCCACGTCGTCGATGCGGCTGTGCCCCTCGCCGGCCCACCCGGCGACCCAGGTCAACGACACCTGCGCCTGCTGCCGGGTCGCGCCGTCGCCGCGCTTCTTCGGCCGTTCGTACTCGGGGCTGCGCCTGATCCGGAACCGCCGGCCGCGCACGGTCAGCTCCAGCTCCACGTAGGTCGGGGTGTCGCGGTCGGCGTAGTCGCACCGCAGCCGCTTCACGTCGCCCCGCGCGCCGGGCACCTTGCCGAACAACGCGAACGCCACCGCGTCGAGCAACGTCGTCTTGCCCGCGCCCGTGTCGCCGTGCAGCAGGAACAGCCCGTCCGCGCCGAGCAGGTCGAAGTCGACCTCCTCGCGCGCCGCGTACGGGCCGAACCCGCTGACCGCCAACCGGTGCAGCTTCACGCCGCCTCCTCACGGGTCACGACTCGTCCTCAGGCATCGTTCTCGCGCGCGGCCGCGGCGAACGCCTCGCGCAGCAGGGCCAGCTCCCGCGGCCCCGGCCGGTCGCCGCGCACGTCCTCGACGAAGCAGCACGCGATCTCCTCGTCCGTGCGGCCCCGGACCCGCTCGGCGAACCGCAGCTCGCCGGTCCGCCCGCCCTCCGGCCGCCACTCCACGTGCACCGCGTGCGGGAACCGGGTCTGCAACCGCCGCAACGCGTCCAGCGGCCGCACCCGGTCGGTCAGCGTGACGGACAGGAAGTGGTCCTCGACCGGCTCGTGGTCCGGGTCCAGCAGCAGGTCGTCGAGCGCGCCGCTCAGCGTCGACAGCGCCCGGGGCACCGGCAGCGACCGCCGTTCCACCCCGGCCAACCCGCCCGCGTCCAGCTCGACCAGCCACACCGACTTGTGGTGCCGCGCCTCGGAGAACGAGTACGCCACCGGGCTGCCCGAGTACCGCAGGTGCCCGGCCAGCGTCTGCTGCCCGTGCAGGTGGCCCAGCGCCACGTAGTCCACCCCGGAGAACACCGCGCCCGGCACGTCCTGCACCCCGCCGACCGCGATGGTGCGCTCCGACTCGCACGGCTCGCCGCCGGTCACGAACGCGTGCGCCAGCACCACGGACCGCGCGCCCGGCCGGCCCGCCAGGTCCTGCCGGACCCGCCGCATCGCCTCGGTCAGCACGCCGCCGTGGCCCTTGGCCTCGACGCCGAGCACGTGCCGCGCCGTCTCCGGCTCCAGGAACGGGATCCCGTACACCGCCACCGGGCCGTGCGCGTCGGCCAGCAGCACCGGGTCGTGCAGGTCGGCCACCCGCGTCCGCATGTGCAGCCCGCCCGCCTCGGAGAACGCGCCGACGAAGTCCAGCCGCGCGGCCGAGTCGTGGTTGCCGGGCGTGATCACGACCTTCGCCCCGGCCCGGAGGATCCGCTTGAGCACCCGCGAGCACACCGCGACCGCCTCGGCGTTGGGCACCGCCCGGTCGAACAGGTCGCCCGCCACCACGACCACGTCGACCCGCTCGTCCGCCACGGTGTCGGCCAGGCCGCCGAGCACCGACTCCTGCTCGCGCAGCAGGTCGCGGCCGTGGAAGGTGCGCCCCACGTGCCAGTCGGACGTGTGCAGGATCTTCACGCCGGCCACGCTAGGGCCGCCCGGCGCTCCCGCCCGGAACCCCGCTCGGCGTGTCGCTCGAACGTGTGGTCGGACACGGGTGCGCGATGATCGGGGGATGACAGCGGTCCTCAGCACGGCGGCGGTGGTCGTGGCGCTCCTGCTCGCGGGCGCGCTGGTGTTCCTGTGGCGGCTCTACCAGGACAGCGTGCGGCGCACCGACGCCGCGCTGGCCGCGGTGCGGGCCGAGCGGGAACGCGGCGACGCGCAGTGGGCGGCCCTGCAGCGCTACGAGGTGGCGTTCTCCTCGGTCAGCGGACGAGGGGAACTCGGCGAGAAGGTGCTGGTGGAGACGGCGCGGGTGCTCGGCCTGCGCGAGGGCATCCACTTCGACGTGCAGGTGGACGTCGCGGGCGGCGGCGCGGTCCGGCCCGACCTCGTGCTCAACGTCGGCGGCGGCCGGCGCGTGCCGGTGGACGCGAAGATGAGCATGGCCACCTGGGCGGAGGCGGTGGAGACCGACGACCCGGCCGAGCGCGCCGACGCGCTGCGGGTGCACGTGCGCAACATCCGCGCGCGGGCCGCGGAGCTGGCCGGCAAGGGCTACCAGCGGTGGGCCGACGCCATCTACGGGACGATCATGTTCGTGCCGAACGACGGCGCGGTGGTCGCGGCCCTGGACACCGACCCCGAGCTGCTGCGCTGGCTGCTCGACCGGCGGGTGTTCCTGTGCGGGCCGACCGGGTTCGCGGTGATCGCGTCGGCGGCGATGTTCGCGGTGACCGACCGGGCGCTGGCCGACGACGTGGAGCAGGTCAGGGCGGGGGGGGGGGCGGGGCGCCGCGGGGGGCGCGCGCGGCGCGGGGCGCGGGGAGAGGGGGGGGCGCC
>NZ_JBHYXZ010000140.1:10633-21614 GCF_042752395.1 Actinosynnema sp. NPDC059335
GGGGGTATCGGGTGTGCGGCTGTTGGGTGGGGGTGGCGGGGGGTGTTGGGTGGGGGGCGGGGTGTTCGGTGGGGCCGGTTTGTTCGGTCCGGCGGGGTGTTCGGTGAGGCAGGTCAGGGCGGCCGCGTCCCGGGCGCACCGGGCCGCGGACGGCGCGATCGACGCGGTGAACCTGTCGAGCACCCACCTGCAGCGCTTCCTGTCCGCGCGGCGGCGGGAGCTGGACGCGCTGGAAGGTTTCCGGGCCGCCGTGGAGCCCCTGAGCCACGCGTCGTCCGACGTCACGCCGCTGCCGCTGGTGCGGCGGAACGACGAAGCCGGCCTCGGTGCACCCTTGGACGCCCGGGAGGCGTAATAGAGTGTGTCGGGACTGAGCCGGACGAGGAGTGTGCGTGACCGCTGCAACGCGTGACGACTCGCGCAGCGAGCCGGAGGACGAGGACTACTCCCCCGTCCGCTGGAACGACCGCGCCATGTTCGGCAAGTTCCGAGGTCTGCCCTGGTGGGCAGCGGTGCTCATCGCGTTCGTGGTGGCCATCGTCGGCACCTACGTGGACGTGGGCTCGGCCGCGAAGACCGTGGGCTGGGTGTTCGCGGTCACGTTCTTCGTGGGCTGCGTGGGCGCGGTGGTGTTCGTGGAGCGCCGGTCGATGTTCGGCCCGGTCGTCCAGCCGCCGCTGATCCTGGCGATCGTCGTGCCGGTGCTGGTGGTGTTCACCCAGGGCATGCCCGACGGCGGGCTGGCCTCGGCCGGCCTGACCCTGGGCAAGCCGCTGATCGACGGGTTCCCGGCGATGGCGATCACCACGGCGTGCACGGTGCTGCTCGGCATCGTCCGGGTGACGACGCAGAAGGACCCGAACCGGCCGACCAGGGACGAGATCCGCGAGGCCAAGGGCAAGCCGGAGAAGCCGCGCCGCGCGGAGCGGGCCGACCGCGCCGAGCAGGCCCAGTCGGACGAGCGGCCGAAGAAGCGCCCCCGCGCCGACCGGCCCGAGGCCGCGGCCGACCGCCGCCGCCCGGCCGCGCAGGCCGCCGACGAGGACCGCCCGAAGCGCCCCCGCCCCGCGTCCGGCGGCGACCGGGACCGCCCGCGCCGCCCGGCGTCGCCGCGCGAGGGCAACCGCCCCCCCCGCCCCCGTCCGCGCGACGACGACTGATCCGTCGCTCCCGTTCGCGCGACGACCGACCGCTGCCGGTCCGGCGGCGATCGGTCCACGCGCCGCCCGCCTGATCAGCGGCCGGACGTCCCGCCCGCGACGGCCGGCCCTCGCCCGCCCGCGACGGCCGGCCCTCGCCCGTCCGCGGCGACGGCGGGCTTCGCCGACTTCGGCGACGGTTCCGCCCGTCACCGCGCCGACTCGTGCTCCAGCAGTCGCCGCTTCACGTCCGCGCCCCAGCGGAAGTTGCCCAGCGCGCCGCCCGTGCGGATGACGCGGTGGCAGGGGACGAACAGGGCGGCGGCGTTGCGGGCGCACGCGGTGGCCGCGGCGCGGACCGCGGCCGGGTTGCCGGCCAGCGAGGCGTGGTCGGCGTAGCTGATCGGCTCGCCCGCCCGCACGGTCCGCAGCGCCTCCCACGCCCGGCGCAGGAACTCGCCGCCGTGCTGCCGGACCGGGATGTCGGCGATCGCGTCCAGCTCACCGGCGTGGTAGGCGCGCACGGCCCTGGTCACGGGGCCGAGGTCGCGGCGGGGGATGAGCGTCGTGGGCCGCAGCGAGGGCGACACCTGCGGCAGCAGGTCGTCCGCGCCGGCGGTCCACCCGGCGGCCAGCACCGCGCCGTCGGCGGCGACGACGGCGGTGAACGGGCCGATGTGGGTGTCGATGGTCGACACGTGGGCGGTGCTCACGCGGTCCTCCTCAGGGTCATGGCGTCCAAGTGCATCGCGGCGTACGAGCGCCACGGGCGCCACGCGATGTCATCGCCGGTCAGGGAGATGTCGGGCGCGCCGAGGACGCGCATCACGACGTACGACGCGACCCGCGGCCCGACGCCGGGGAACGCCGACAGCTCGGCGTGCAGCTCGTCCGCGTCACGGCCCACGTCCACCCGCAGGGCGCCGTCGGCCAGGGCACGCGCCACCGGCGAGTCGACGGCGGCCGGCGCGGGGTACAGGTGCGTCACCGGGCCGTCGGGGTGCTCCAGCGGCTCGCCCGGCAGGTCGTGGCCGAGCGCCCGGAGCAGGGTCTCCGCGCCGTCGACGCTGCCCGGCAGCCGCACGCCCGGCCGGGCCAGCACCGACGCGCGCAACACCGGGTCGGCGGACAGGAACCCGTCCACCGCGACCGGGTCGGCGTCGAGGTCCAGCAGCCGCCGCACCCGGCTCACCGCGCTGCCCAGGTCGCGCAGGTCGGTCAGCCGCAGCGAGCACGACACGTACCCCGCCGCGGGCTCCAGCCGCACGGTCGCCTCGCCGTGCGGCAGCCGCAGCGACCGGGCGTAGCAGTGCTCGGTGACGTGCTCCACACCCGGGATCGCCCGCGCCCGGAAGTACGCCAGCAGCCCGGCGGCGTCGAACGGCGGCCGGTACGGCAGGCGCAGCGTGATGCGGCCCGCCGTGGTCGAGACCGAGCGGGCCGAGCGCATCGCCGTCGGCGTGCTCGCGAACACCGCCCGGATCGTGTCGTTGAACTGCCGCACGCTGGCGAACCCCGCGGCGAACGCGATGTCGCCGAACGGCAGGTCGGTCGTCTCGATCAGCAGCCTCGCGGAGTGCGCCCGGTGCGCGCGGGCCAGCGCCAGCGGCCCTGCGCCCAGCTCGGCGGTCAGCACGCGGGTCAGGTGGCGCTCCGAGTAGCCGAGCCGCGACGCGAGCCCCGGCACGCCCTCCCGCTCCACCACGCCGTCGGAGATCAGGCGCATGGCGCGGGCCGCCAGGTCGGCCCGCAGGTTCCACTCCGGTGAGCCCGGCACCGCGTCGGGCAGGCACCGCCGGCACGCCCGGTACCCGGCCGACTGGGCGGCCGCCGCGGTCGGGTAGAACTCGGCGTTGCGCCGCTTCGGCGTCACGGCCGGGCAGGACGGGCGGCAGTAAATCCCGGTCGTCCGCACGGCCAGGATGAAACACCCGTCGAACCGGGCGTCACGGGCGGCGACGGCCCGGTAGGCACGTTCGGCGTCGAGGAGCACGGACCCCACTCTGCCGGCGGCGGGACGTGCGGTCTCGCGGGAATCGGACACGACGGCGGGGGCGCGTAGACTCACCCACCGTGAGTTTGACCCTCGGTATCGTCGGCCTGCCCAACGTCGGCAAGTCCACCCTGTTCAACGCCCTCACGCGCAACGACGTGCTGGCGGCGAACTACCCGTTCGCGACCATCGAGCCGAACGTCGGCGTGGTGCCGCTGCCGGACGCCCGCCTGAGCAGGCTGGCGGACATCTTCGGCTCCGAGCGCGAGGTGCCGGCGGTGGTGTCGTTCGTCGACATCGCGGGCATCGTGAAGGGCGCGTCCGAAGGCGCGGGCCTGGGCAACAAGTTCCTCGCCAACATCCGCGAGGCGAACGCGATCTGCCAGGTCATCCGGGTGTTCGACGACTCCGACGTGGTCCACGTGGACGGCCGCGTCGACCCGGGCGCGGACATCGAGACGATCAACACCGAGCTGATCCTGGCCGACCTCCAGACGTTGGAGAAGGCCATCCCGCGGCTGGAGAAGGAAGCCCGCACGCAGAAGGACCGCCGCCCGGCGCTGGAGGCGGCCCAGAAGGCGCGCGAGGTCCTGGACGGCGGCCGCACCCTGTTCGCCGCGCAGTCCGAAGTGGACGGTTCGCTGCTGCGGGAGCTGAGCCTGCTCACCGCCAAGCCGTTCCTGTACGTGTTCAACGCCGACGAGGCCGTGCTCACCGACGAGGCGAGGCTCAAGGAGCTGCGCGAGCTGGTGGCCCCCGCGGACGCGGTGTTCCTCGACGCCAAGGTCGAGGCGGAGCTGCTGGAGCTGGACGAGGAGTCCGCGCGGGAGCTGCTGGAGTCGATCGGCCAGCACGAGCCGGGCCTGCACGCGCTGGCCAGGGCCGGTTTCCACACCCTGGGCCTGCAGACCTACCTGACCGCGGGCCCGAAGGAGTCGCGGGCGTGGACGATCCCGCGGGGCGCGACCGCGCCGCAGGCGGCCGGCGTGATCCACACGGACTTCGAGCGGGGCTTCATCAAGGCCGAGGTGGTCTCGTTCGACGACCTGGTGGAGGCGGGCTCGATGGCCGCCGCGAAGGCCGCCGGCAAGGTCCGCATGGAGGGCAAGGACTACGTGATGGCCGACGGCGACGTCGTGGAGTTCCGCTTCAACGTGTGACCCCGCCGTCCGGCCGGACGGCGTCGGCGGGTCCGAGGGTTCATCGGCACCCCTTCGAGTGGTACCATATCCGGTACCAGAGCGAGGGGGTGCCCGCTGTGTCCATCACCGCGAGCGAGGCCCGCAAGGACCTGTTTCCGCTGATCAAGAAGGTCAACGAGGACCACGACGCCATCGAGATCGTCTCCAAGCACGGCAACGCCGTGCTGCTCTCCGCCGAGGACTACGCCGCCCTGCGCGAAGGCTCCTACCTCCTCCGCTCGCCGGCGAACGCCCGTCGGCTCCTCAAGGCGTACGAGAACGCGTTGAGCCGGAGGAAGCTCTCCGAGCACGCGCTCGTCGACCCCGACGCGTCACCGGCGGGCGAGGGCGGCGAGTGAGGCTCGTCTTCGAGGAGCACGGCTGGGAGGACTACACGTCCTGGCTCAAGAACGACCGCAAGGTGCTCGCCCGGATCAACAAGCTCATCGAGGACGTGCTCCGCGACCCCTTCGCCGGGATCGGCAAGCCCGAACCGCTCAGGCACCACCTGCCCGGCGCCTGGTCGCGGCGGATCGACGACGAGCACCGGTTGGTCTACCTCGTCGCCGACGACGAGATCGTCATCCTCGCGGCCCGCTACCACTACTGATCGTCGGCATCGCCCGGCGTCCGAGGGCGGGTGTCGTCGGACGCGGGGGCCGGGGCGGATTCGCCCGCGTCGGCTCGTCGCGGGTGCGCGACCTCGGCTCGGCTCGTCGCGGGTGCGCGACCTCGGCGGGACTTCGCCCTCGGCCCCGGCAGACCTCGGGGCGGTGCGGTCGTCGCACCGCCCCGAGGTACTGTGCCCGGAGTCGTCAGCGCACCTGGTTGCGGCTGTGGCGGGCCAGGGCGAAGACGCCCCCCGCGGTGGCCAGCATGCCCAGGGCGGAGACGGTGAACACGACGATGTCGGTGGTCATGCGAATTTTCCCCTTGCGTTGATCTCCCACTCGTCTTGACGTTCGGGTACCCGGTTTCGTGGCCCGACAGTCGTGTAATTCACACCATCGTGGAGGTGGGGGCAGTGGGGCTGCGCACACTCGAAGGGCGGGTTCTCGCCTTCGCGCCGTGGGTGCTCGGCCTGTCCCTGCTCGGCCACCTGGCGATGGTGGCGTTCCAGACGAAGATGACCATGGTGGACCTGATGGTCTACCGGAACGCCTCGCCGGAGCTGTTCACCGGGCAGCTGTACGAGTGGCGGCTCAAGGAGTTCTCCGACCAGTTCGCCCTGCCGTTCACCTACCCGCCGTTCTCCGCGCTCGTCTTCGTGCCGCTGTCCTGGGTGCCGTGGGGCGTGGCCCGCTGGTTCTGGCAGCTCGTCAGCCTCGCCTGCCTGTGGTTCGTCACCCGCAAGTCGCTCCAGCTCGTCGGCAGCGGCGACCCGCGTCGCGCGATGCTGTGGACCGGCCTGTTCATCTGGGTCGAGCCGGTCCGCACCACCCTGAACTACGGCCAGATCAACCTCGTCCTGGCCGCCCTGCTGCTCGGCACGCTGGTCTCCGCGCGCAACGCCGCGCGGGGCGCGGGCGTCGGGATCGCGGCCGGGTTGAAGCTCACGCCGGCGATCTCCGGGCTCTACTTCCTGGTGAACCGCCAGTACAAGGCGGCCGTGTGGTCGGTCGCGGCGTTCTTCGGCACGGTCGCGGTGGCGTACGCGGTGTCGCCGCGCCTGTCGAACGAGTACTGGTTCCACCTGCTGGGCGACGCCTCCCGCGTGGGCCCGGTCGGGTCCGCGATCAACCAGTCGCTGCGCGGCGCGCTGTCCCGCACCGTCGGCCACGACATCGGGACGGGGCCGGTCTTCGTCGGCGCGGTCGTGGTGGCGGCCGTGCTCACGGGGTTCGCGCTGCACGCGGCGGTGAAGGCGCGGGACGCGTTGGCGATGATCGTGTCGGTGCAGCTCCTCGGGCTGCTCGTCTCGCCGATCTCGTGGAGCCACCACTGGGTGTGGGCGGTGCCCGCGCTGATGTGGCTGCTGTACTCGGCCCGGCACCGGCTGGCCGTCGTGACGGCGGTCGCCTGGCTGCTGGCGATCGGCAGCTACCTGATCTCGTTCCTGCTCAACGCGCAGCCGTCGATCTGGATCATCCCGCGGCCCTGGCACCAGTCGGCGCTCGGCTGGGTCTACCCGGCGGTGGGCGTGCTCACGCTGGTCACGATCGCGGTCGTGCTGCGGGGCCGGCGGGCGGCGACGTCCCGACAGGTCGGCGGGTCACGACAGGTCGGCGGGTCACGACAGGTCGGCGGGTCACGACAGGACGGCGGGTCGCGGAGCGGGTCACCGGACGGCGTCGAGCACCCCGTCGATCTCCTCCGCGAGTGACACGTCCAGGGCGGTGATCCCGCCGCTGGAGTGCGTGCTGCAGCGGAACGTCAGCGTGCGCCACCGGATGTCGATGTCCGGGTGGTGGTTGTCGTTCTCGGCGATCTCCGCCACGCGGTTCACCACCTGCAACGCCTGCGCGAAGCTCTCCAGCTCCACCGTGCGCACCAGCGCGGCGTCCTGCGCCCGCCACGACGGCAGCGAGGTCAGCGCGGCGGTCACCTGGTCGTCGGTCAGCAGCTCGGCCATGGCCCCGATCGTGCCACCGCGCGGGGTAAGCTGTCCGTTCGCCACGGGAGTCCGGTGCTGCGCCGGGCTGAGAGGAAGGCGCGCGAGCCTTCGACCGTCCACACCTGATCCGGGTCATGCCGGTGTAGGGAGAGATGATGTTCCGACGAGTGCTGCCCGCCGTGACCGCGTTCGCGCTGCTCACGGGCTGTTCGGTGACCACGTCCGACGCGCCGCCCGCGGGGGAGCGGGTGGTCACGCTGGTGACGCACGACTCGTTCGCGCTGTCGCCGGAGCTGCTGGAGCGGTTCAAGGCCGACACCGGCATCACGATCAAGCCGCTGGCCAGTGGCGACGCGGGCGAGGTGACGAACAAGCTGGTCCTGACCAAGGACGCCCCGATCGGCGACGTCGCCTTCGGCGTGGACTCGACGTTCGCCTCCCGCGCGTTGAAGGAGGACGTGTTCGCCGAGTACGCGAGCCCGGAGGCGCAGCACGGCGCGCAGCGCTACCGGCTCGACCCGCCGAACCGGCTGCACGCGGTGGACGTCGGCGACGTGTGCCTGAACATCGACGTCGCGGCGTTCGCGGGCCTCGGCGAGCCTCAGCGGTACGAGGACCTGACCGACCCGAAGTACAAGGACATGCTCGTGGTCGAGGACCCGGCCACGTCCTCGCCCGGCCTCGCGTTCCTGCTCGGCACGATCGCCGAGTTCGGCGAGGACGGGTGGCAGGACTACTGGGGCCGGCTCAAGGCCAACGGCGTGAAGGTCGTCAGCGGCTGGGAGGAGGCGTACACGCAGGACTTCTCCGGCTCCAGCGGCAAGGGGCCGAGGCCGGTCGTCGTGTCCTACGCCTCGTCGCCGTCGGCGGAGATCGGCGACGACGGCACGCCGCGGACCAAGGCACTGCTGGACACCTGCTACCGGCAGGTCGAGTACGCGGGCGTGCTGAACGGCGCGAAGAACCCCGAGGACGCGAAGAAGGTCGTGGACTTCCTGCTCGGCGAGCAGGTGCAGGCGGACGTGCCGGGCCAGATGTACGTGTACCCGTCGCGCGAGGGTGTCGCGTTGCCCGAGGCGTGGACGAAGGCCGCGCCGCTGCCCGCCGAGGCGCGGTCGCTGCCGGCGGGCGAGGTCGACGCCAACCGGGAGCGGTGGGTGCGGCAGTGGCGCGCGTTGGTCCAGGGCTGAGGTCCGGTCCCGGTTCCGGTTCGCGCGGGGGTTCGGGGTCCGGGTCGTCCGGCGGTCGGGGGTTCGGGTCGGGTTCGCGCGGTGGTCGGGGGTTCGGGGCGTCCGGTGGCGCGGGGTCCGGGTGGCGTGGCGGCCGGCGGCCGGGGCCCGGGGTGGTCTGGGTGCTCGCGGCGTTGCTGCCGGTGGTGTTCCTGGGCGTGTTCTTCGCCTGGCCGGTGGCGGCGATCGTCTCGCTCGGGTTGGGCGAGGGCGGGCCGCTGCCGGTCCTGGCGCGGGCCGACACCTGGGACCTGGTCGGGTTCACCCTCGGCCAGGCCGCGGCGGCGACGGCGTTGGCGCTGGTCGCGGGCATGCCGGTGGCGTTCCTGCTGGCCCGTTGCCGGGTGCGCGGCGCGGGGGTGGTGCGGGCCGCGGTGATGGTGCCGTTCGTGCTGCCGACGGTGGTGGTGGGGCTCGCGTTCCGGGCGTTGTGGCCGGACGGGGGTGTGCTGCCGATCGTGCTGGCGAACGCGTTCTTCAACGTCGCGGTGGTCGCCCGCACGGTCGGCGGGCTGTGGGCGCGGGTGGACCGGCGCGCGGAGGACGCGGCGCGGGCGTTGGGCGCGTCCCGCGTGCGGGCGTTCACGTCGGTGGTGCTGCCGTCGTTGGCGCCGGCGATCGGGTCGGCGGCGTCGGTGGTGTTCCTGTTCTGCGCCACCAGCTTCGGGGTGGTGCTGGTGCTCGGCGGGGCGCGGCACCGCACCCTGGAGACGGAGATCTACCTGCGGACGGTGGAGCTGTTCGACCTGTCCGGCGCGGCGGCGTTGTCGCTGCTGCAGTTCGCGGCGGTGATCGCGGTGCTGGTGGTCGGCGGCCTGGCGCGCCGGCGGCGGGAGCGGGGGCTGCCGCTGCGGGTGGAGCCGCCCCGTCGCCCGGTGGGCGGCGAGTGGGGTGTGGTCGCGGCGGCGTGGCTGGTGGTGGCCGCGTTGTCGACGCCGGTGGTGGGGCTGGTGGTGCGGTCCCTGGCGACGCACGACGGGTGGAGCTTCGCGGGCTACGCCGCGCTGGCGGGCACCGGCGAGCGCGGCACGCTGGCGGTGTCGGGGCTGGACGCGGCGCTGAACTCGGTGCGCGTGGCGACCGACGCCACGGTGGTGGCGCTGCTGGTCGGGGTGACGTCGGCGGTCGTGCTGGTGGGGTTGCGGCGGCACGGGTCGTGGTTCGCGGAGGCCCTGGACACGGCGCTCATGCTGCCGCTGGGCGTGTCGGCGGTGACGCTCGGCTTCGGCTACCTGATCACGATGAACGCCCTGCCTGGTGATTTCCGCACGTCACCGCTGCTGGTGCCGCTGGCGCAGGCGCTGGTGGTGACGCCGTTGATCGTGCGGATCGTGCTGCCGGTGCTGCGGGCCGTGGACGAACGGCTGCGGCAGGCGGCGGCGACGCTGGGCGCGAGCCCGTGGCGGGTGTGGCGCGAGGTGGACTTCCCGCTGGCGTCGCGGTCGCTGCTCGCGGCGGCCGGGTTCGGGTTCGTGGTGGCGCTGGGCGAGTTCGGGGCGACGAGCTTCCTGGCCCGGCCGGACGCGCCGACGCTGCCCGTGGTGATCGCGCGGCTGATGTCGCGGCCGGGGGAGTTGAACAGCCAGATGGCGTACGCGGCGTGCGCGTTGCTGATGGTGGTGACCACGGCGGCCGTGCTGGTGATCGAGCGGTTGCGGGTGCCGAGCGGTGGGGAGTTCTGATGTCGTTGCGGGTGGACGGGCTCAGCGTGGCGTACGGTCCCGTGCTCGCGGTGTCCGATGTGGACCTGACCGTGGTGGACGGTGAGGTGGTGGCGCTGCTGGGGCCGTCCGGGTGCGGGAAGTCGACGCTGCTGCGCGCGGTGGCGGGGCTGGAGCCGGTCGCGGGCGGCGCGGTGTCGTGGGACGGCGCGGACCTGGCCGGGACGCCCGTGCACCGGCGGGGTTTCGGGCTGGTGTTCCAGGACGGGCAGCTGTTCCCGCACCGGGACGTGGCGGGGAACGTGGCGTTCGGGCTGCGGATGCGGGGGGTGGAGCGGGAGGCCCGGGGCAAGCGGGTGGCCGAGCTGCTGGAGCTGGTCGGGTTGGGCGGGTACGGGGCGCGGCGGGTGACCGAGTTGTCCGGTGGCGAGCAGCAGCGGGTGGCGTTGGCGCGGGCGCTCGCGCCGAGGCCGCGGTTGTTGTTGCTGGACGAGCCGCTGTCGGCGTTGGACCGGGCGTTGCGGGAGCAGTTGGCGGTGGACCTGGCGCGGCTGCTGCGGGAGGCGGGGGCGACGGCGCTGGTGGTGACGCACGACCACGACGAGGCGTTCACGCTCGCGGACCGGGTGGCGGTGATGCGGGCCGGGCGGATCGTGCAGGTCGGGGAGCCGTCGTCGGTGTGGCAGCGGCCGGTGGACGTGGAGACGGCGCGGTTCCTCGGGTGCGGGAGGGTGCTCGGGGCGGAGGCGGCGGAGGAGTTGGTCGGGGTTCGGGGGCGGGTGGGGTTGCGGGCGACGGCGTTGCGGGTGGATCCGTCAGGGGGGATCGAGGCGGAGGTGGTGGAGCGGGTTCATCGGCGGGATCACGTGCGGTTGGTGGTGAGGTTGAGGGGGCCGGTGGGTGACCGGTCGGGGGATCGGTTGGAGGGGGAGTTCGAGGCGGTGGCGGCCGTGGTGGAGCCGCCTGCGGTGGGGGAGCTGGTCAGGTTGGTGGTGGATCCCGATGGGGTGGCGGTGATCGGGGATCAGGGTGGGAAAGCGTGAAAGATCAAAAGCGTCCTCGCCGGACGGGCAGGCCAGCAGGATGACGGGGGTGGGTGGTGAAGCCCCGGTTGCGTCGTTGGTCGGGTTTCGTGTCATCCCGCCGACCTCCACGAGGGCTACCGCACGCGTCAAGGGGGCGGTTCCAGCCCACTGTTGCGGTAGGGCTGGAAGCCCTGTCTCT
>NZ_JBHYXZ010000141.1:0-21371 GCF_042752395.1 Actinosynnema sp. NPDC059335
AGCGTCCCGCCAGGCCTGCCGGCTTCGTCCAGCCTAAGGCACCCGAACCCATGTCAAATCGAGCCTCGGTGGTGGTGTGGCGGGTCCGATGTGGGTGGGGTGGGGTTGGCTTGGGTTGGGGTGGGTGGTGGGGGTGTGGGGTTAGGTGGTGAGGGTTTGTTCGAGGTCGGTGAGGACTTCTTCGGCGGCGAGGACGCCTAGGCCGAGGAACCAGGTTTCGTCGCTCACGGGTTTGGCGTGGCCCGTTTTGACGGCGTTCAGGGTTTGCCAGAGGGGGCCGGCCAGGACCTGTTGTTGGGCGGTCTTGGATTGGTCGCCGTAGGTGCCGATCAGGATCCAGTCGGCGTCCGCCTGGGCGATTTGCTCGGTGCTGACCTCGACGGCGAGGTCGTCCACCTGGCTGGCTTGCGGTTGCGGCAGGTTGGCGTCGATGAGGATGGTGCCGATGAACGACTTCTTGGCGTAGAGGCGGATCTTGCCCGGCATGAAGCGGAGCATGGTGATGGTCGGGCGCTTGCCCGTCTTGGCTTCGACGGTCTCGCCCACCTGCTTGGCGTGGGCTTCGTAGTCGGCCAGGAGTTCCTCGGCTTCCTCGGTCCGGTCCAGGGCGGCGGCGTTGAGGCGGAAGTTCTCCTTCCACGTGTAGCCCGGACGCGCGGCGAAGACGGTGGGGGCGATTTCCGAAAGCTTCGGGTACTGCTGTTCGGCGCGCAGTTGGGAGCCGAGGATCAGGTCGGGCTGGAGCTTGGCGATGGTCTCCAGGTTGAGGCTGGTGATGCCGCCGACGTTCTCCGGGTTGCCCGCCTTGTCGCCGATGTAGCTCGGCATCGTGGGCGCGCCGTCGGGGTAGGCCACGCCCACCGGCTTGACGCCCAGGGCGACCACGTTGTCGAGTTCGCCGCCGTCGAGGACGACCACGCGCTCCGGGCGCTTCTCGATCACCGTCTCGCCCATGGCGTGCTTGATCGTGCGGGGGAACTGGCCGGGTCGGGCGTCGGTGCCGAAGCCCGCGCTCTTCTCGCCCGCCTTGCCGAACTCCGAACCGCCCTGGGCCACCGCCGGTTTGTCGGTGGGTGTGTCGGCCTGGCCGCACGCGGCGAGGGTGAGTGCGGCGAGGAGCAACGCCGCGATCCTGGTGTTCGACACTCCGGTGTTCCTCCGACTACTTTAGGTCACTGACCTGCTGTTCTTAGGGTGCCCTCACCGTAGCTCCCGCTTTCCGGGCCGCCGCCGGTGGAGTAGGAATGGGGTGATCAGCGTCGATCGGGAGGCATCGTGAAGAAGATCATCAACGACCCGGCGACCGTGGTGGTCGACGCGCTGCGCGGGATGGCCCTCGCGCACGGCGACCTGCTGGACGTGCAGTACGACCCGGCGGTGGTGGTGCGGGCGGACGCGCCGGTGCCCCGGAAGGTGGCGGTGATCTCGGGTGGCGGGTCGGGACACGAGCCGCTGCACGGCGGGTTCGTCGGGCGGGGCATGTTGGACGCCGCCTGTCCCGGGGCGGTGTTCACGTCGCCGACACCCGATCAGGTGGCTGCCGCGGTCAGCCGCACCGAGGGTGGCGCGGGCGCGTTGTTGATCGTGAAGAACTACACCGGCGACGTGCTGAACTTCGAGACCGCCGCGGAACTGGCGGCGGCGGACGGCGTGGACGTGCGCACGGTGGTCATCGACGACGACGTGGCGGTCAAGGACTCGCTCTACACGGCCGGTCGGCGCGGTGTGGGCGGGACCGTGCTGCTGGAGAAGATCGTCGGGGCGGCCGCGGAGCGCGGGGTCGACCTCGACGGGTGCGAGGCGTTGGCCCGTCGGGTCGTGGCACGGGTGCGCTCGATGGGCTTGGCGTTGACGGCCTGCACGGTGCCGCACGCGGGAGAGCCGTCGTTCACGTTGGGCGACGACGAGGTGGAGCTGGGCATCGGCATCCACGGCGAGCCCGGACGGCGGCGGGTGCCCGTGTCGTCGGCCGACGAGATGGTGCGGTCGCTGCTGGACCCGGTCCTGGAGGACCTGCCGTTCGCCGAGGGCGACCGGGTGCTGCTGTTCACGAACTCGATGGGCGGGACGCCGCTGATCGAGTTGTACTTGGCGCACGGCATCGCGGAGCGGCTCCTGGCGGAACGGGGGATCGTCGTGGCACGGAGGTTGGTCGGCCCGTACATCACGAGCCTGGAGATGCAGGGCATGAGCCTGACGTTGTTGAAGGTGGACGACGAGATGCTGGAGTTGTGGGACGCGCCCGTGCACACGCCGGCACTGCGGTGGGGCGTCTGATGGCGTGCACGGCGGAGTCCGTGGCGGACGCGGTGCGGGCGGTGGCGGAGGTCGTCTCCGGGCACCGCGAGGAGCTGATCCGGCTCGACCGGGAGATCGGCGACGGCGACCACGGCGAGAACCTGGCCCGCGGCTTCACGGCCGTGGTGTCCAAGTTGGACACCGACGTCCCGGCGTCGCCCGGTGGGGTGCTGCGGCTGGTGGCGACGACGTTGATCTCCACAGTGGGCGGCGCGGCCGGTCCCCTGTACGGGACGGCGTTCCTGCGTGCCGCGACCTCGGTGGGCGATGCGGCGGTGGTGGACGGCACGATGGCGGCGGAGGCGTTGCGGGCCGCGCTGGAGGGCGTCGTGGCGCGGGGCAAGGCCGTGGTGGGCGACAAGACGATGGTGGACGCCCTGACGCCCGCGGTGGCGGCGGCGGAATCGGTCGCGGCCACCGGCGGCGGGGTGGCGGAGGTGTTGGAGGCGGCGGCGGACGCGGCCGGGATGGGCGCGGACTCGACCGTGCCGATGGTGGCGCGGAAGGGGCGTGCGTCGTACCTGGGCGAGCGGAGCGCCGGGCACCTGGACCCCGGCGCGCGGTCGACGGCGTTGGTGCTGCGGACGTTGGCGGGGCGGGCGCGGTGATCGGGCTCGTCGTGGTGTCGCACAGCCGGCGGTTGGCGGAGGGCGTGGCCGAGTTGGCGGGGCAGATGGCCCCGTCGGTGGCGATCGTGCCCACGGGTGGGGACGGCTCGGGCGGGCTGGGCACCGATTACGTGGCCGTCGGCGAGGCGATCGCGCGGGCCGATTCCGGCGCGGGCGTGGTCGTGCTGTTCGACCTGGGCAGCGCGAAGATGGTGGCCGACATGGCCGCCGAGGAGGCCGAGGGGTCGGTGCTGGTCGTGGACGCGCCGCTGGTCGAGGGCGCGGTGGCGGCGGCGGTCCGCGCGCAGGGCGGCGCGGGGTTGGCGGAGGTCGGCGCGGCGGCGTCCGACGCGGGCGCGGTGTGGGCCGGACCTCCGCCGGCGGCGGGGGTGGAGGAGTCCGGGTCGGTGCGGGGCGAGGTGGTGTTGACGAACTCCGTCGGGTTGCACGCGCGGCCGGCGGCGTTGGTCGCGCGGGCGTTGGACCCGTTGGACGCCTCGGTGGTCGTGCGGTTCGGGGAGCAGTCCGCGGACGGCAAGAGCGTGCTGGCGCTGATGGGCCTGGGCGCGCCGGGCGGGGCCCGGGTGGAGGTCGTGGCGACGGGCGCGGACGCGGCGGAAGCCGTGCGGAGGGTGGAGGAACTGGCGGCGCGCCGGTTCGACGAGTGACCTCGCTGGACCGATTACTTGCTCGATACCGATGGTGAAGCTCACGTGAGCGATGCGTGACGACCGTGGGATAGTCGCGGCAAGTTACCGTTCGGTAGCCACTCCGTCGAGTGGGAGGTACCCAGTGTCGCGCCAGTTCAACACGGTCGGAGTCGTCGGTCTCGGCACGATGGGCGCCGGTATCGCCGAAGTCCTCGCCCGGACCGGCATCACCGTGGTGGCGGTGGACGTGGACGAGGCGGGTCTCGCCCGCGGGCGCGGCCACCTGGACCACTCGACGGACCGCGCGGTGGCGGGCGGCAAGCTCTCGGCGGAGGAGCGGGACGCCACGCTGGGCCGCATCTCGTACGCCACGTCGCTGGACGCGTTGGCCGACGTGGACCTCGTCATCGAGGCGGTGCCCGAGCGGATGGACCTGAAGGCCGCCGTGTTCGCCGAGCTGGACCGGATCTGCCGCCCGGACGCGGTGTTCGCGTCCAACACGTCGTCGTTGTCGATCACCGAGATCGGTGTCCACACGGGACGGCCGGGCAAGGTCGTCGGCCTGCACTTCTTCAACCCCGCGCCGGTGCTGAAGCTGGTGGAGGTGATCCGCACCGTCGTCACCGAGCCGGACGTGGTGACCGACGTGGTGGCGTTCGCCGAGGGGGTGGGCAAGTCGCCGGTCGTGATCGGGGACCGGGCCGGGTTCATCGCCAACGCGCTGCTGTTCGGCTACCTCAACCACGCGGTGCGGATGTACGAGTCCCGTTACGCGACGAGGGAGGACCTCGACGCCGCCATGCGCCACGGCTGCGGCTACCCGATGGGTCCGCTGGCGCTGCTCGACCTGATCGGGCTGGACACCGCGTACGAGATCCTGGACACGATGTACCACCAGTCGCGCAATCGTTTGCACGCGCCCGCGCCGCTGCTCAAGCAGATGATCACGGCGGGGTTGCTGGGCCGCAAGAGCGGGCGCGGCTTCTACACCTACGACGGTCCGGACTCCCCGGTCGTGGTGCCGGACGTGCTCACGCCGGTCGCGTCCGGGGAGGCGGCGCCGGCGCGGGAGGTCCAGCGGGTCGGCGTGATCGGCACGGGGACCATGGCCACCGGCATCGCCGAGGTGTTCGCCAAGCGCGGGTACGACGTGGTGCTGCGGGCGCGGTCGGAGGAGAAGGCCGCCGCGGCGGTGGGCAAGGTGCGCAAGTCGTTGGAGAAGGCGGTCGCGCGGGGCCGGTTGTCGGCCGAGGACCGGGACGCGGCGCTGGCCCGCCTCGTGCCGGTCGTGGAGTTCTCGGACCTGGCCGACTGCGACCTCGTGGTGGAGGCGGTCGCCGAGGAACTGGCGGTCAAGAAGGCCGTGTTCGAGGCGTTGGACGAGGTGTGCAAGCCCGGTGCGGTGCTGGCGACGACGACGTCCTCGCTGCCGGTCATCGAGTGCGCCGCGGCGACCGCGCGGCCCGGTGACGTCGTCGGCCTGCACTTCTTCAACCCGGCGCAGGTGATGAAGCTGGTCGAGGTGGTGGAGACGATCTCGACGGCGGCGGACGTCGTGGCCACCGCCCGGCGGGTGTGCCTGGACCTGGGCAAGGTGCCGGTGCACTGCGGCGACCGGGCGGGGTTCATCGTGAACGCCCTGCTGTTCCCGTACCTCAACGACGCGGTGAAGATGTTGGAGGCGCACTACGCGACGGCCGACGACATCGACAACGCGATGAAGGTCGGCTGCTCGTTGCCGATGGGGCCGTTCGAGCTGCTGGACGTGGTGGGGCTGGACGTGTCGCTGGCCATCGAGCGGACGCTGTACCTGGAGTTCCGCGAGGCGGGTTTCGCCCCCGCGCCGTTGCTGGAGCACCTCGTGAAGGCCGGGCGGTTGGGGCGCAAGACCGGCAAGGGGTTCCGCGACTACGCGGCCTGAGCGCCTGCCCGGGTGCCGGTTGGGTGAGGGCCGGGGCGCGGGCTCGGGGCACGGGCTGGGTGCGCGAGGGTGTCGGCCGGATGCGGGCCGGGCTGCGCAGGAGTGCGGGCCGGGGTGCGCGGGGGCATGGCGCGGCGGTGTGTGCGGTGCGGCTTCCGGGTGTGCGCGGTGTGGGTCGGCGTGGACCCGAGGGGCGTGAAGTGCGGGCTGATGACGTGGCGGGATTCGGCGTTTGGCATCGTGGTCACCATGCGGCGTGTGGTGATCTCGCTCCTGGTGGCGGCGTTCGGTCTGACGAGCGCCTGCGCGTACACGGTCAACGGCACCCCGGTGGCGGAGCAGGTGCTCGACGTCGACCCGCCGTTCACGTCGGCCAGGCCCACGCCGACGGGGTCCGCCGAACCGTCCGACGAGCCGACCGGGGACGTCGGCGACATCTGCTCGTTGATCGGGTGGAAGGACCTGCCCTACGACGTGCCGGACAAGAACGCGAAGCCCACGGAGACGGGGTACGACAAGACGTTCGACCAGTCCTGCAAGTGGCAGACGTCGGTCGGGTCGCTGGACGTGGGCGTGACGCTGCGGTTCCGCGAGGGGCGGGCGATCACGTTGGAGCAGAGCAACGGCGAGTTCGACCTGGGCGGTCGGAAGGTGACCTACTTCGACCGGACCACGGACACGTCCGTGCAGCCGTCGTGCGTGCTGGTGATGGACTACGCCGGTGGCGGGATCGGGATCATCGTGATCGACGGGTCGGCGCGGTTCGGCGCGATCTGCGACCAGGGCAAGAAGGTGGCCCAGCTGCTGCTGGACAAGGAACCGGCTTCCTGATCGGCCGCCTTCGTGATCGGCCGGGCCGGCTGATCGGCGCGGCTCTCGATGGGCCCGGCTTCTCGATCGGCTCGGGTTGCGTGATCGGCTCGGTTGCCTGATCGGTTCGGTTGCGCGATCGGTCCGGGTGGTTGATCGGCGGGATTCGGCGCCGTCGTTCTCGACTGGCCGGTTGCTCGCGTGCGGCGGGTCCGGGACGACCGCGGTGGTGCGCGGCGGTCCCGGACCCGTGCCGTGGTGCGTGGTGTCGGGTCAGGCGCAGCAGCCGCCACCGCAGCAGCCGCCACCCCCACCGCCGGCGGGTGCGGCGGCCTTGCCGCCGAGGCCGGCCATGGAGAGCAGCTTGACGGTGTCGTCGTGGCCGTTCGGGCAAGTGGCGGGCGCGGAGGCGTCGTCCATCGACCGCTTCACGTCGAAGGTCGAGCCGCACGCCTTGCAACGGAATTCGTAGGTGGGCACGTCCGTCATTGTCCCCGGCGCGGGGGTGCGAGCACCAGCACGGGCACCCCTACGGCTGACACGGTGGCGAGCAGCGTCAACAGCGGCAGGCTGTGCACCCAGCCCAGGACGGCGGCGGCGAGGTGGGTGGCGGCGAACGTGGCGACCCACGTCCGCGACCGGGGGCGCAGCCACACCGGGGCCAGCGCGGACAGGGCGGTGACCAGCAGCAACATCGTGGAGCCGAGCAGCACGCCCTGGCGCAGCCCGCGTGGCTGCCCGACCGGCATGTCCGCGCCGTCGAGCACCGGGCGGGCCGTGTCGCCGCGGGCGACGCCTGTCGGCGACGGTTCGACCAGCAGCCCCCGCAGGGCGGGCACCAGCGTCACGGCGACTTCGATCAGCAGGAGTGCGGTCAGGGCGACACGTTGCCACTTGCTCACCCAGTGGACCGTAGGCGATCACCCAGCGCGAACCCGGATACCCTCATTGCTCGTGCCCCGTCGTAACCGCCCGCAACGCCCGGACGAGCCGTCACCCATCGGTGGCCACGGCTGGGCCAGGGCCGAGAGCGGCCCGGACGGCGACTGGCTGGTGCGCAACGTTTCGGGCACCGCGACCACCAAGACCTACCGCTGCCCCGGCTGCGACCACGAGATCCGTCCCGGCACGCCGCACGTGGTCGCGTGGCCGGCGGCCGACTACGGCTCGGTGGAGGACCGCCGTCACTGGCACCAGGGCTGCTGGGCGTCGCGGACGCGGAGGGGTCCGACCTCGCGTCGTTGGTGACGCTGCGTGCACGATCCGGTGGCCCGCGAGCCCGTCCGAGCGTTGGGGCGCGGCGGGGTGCGCCGGCCGCGGGGTGGCACGATGGTTCGGTGGGTGTCGAAGTTCCGATCAAGGCCAACACCGTGCTCCCGGCACGCCGGGAAGCGGTGGTGTTGCGGACCCGGGACGGGCTGTCGCTCGTCGGGGAGTTGGCCTTGCCCGTCGACCGGGAGCCCCGGGCCACGGTGGTGCTGCTGCACCCCTTGCCGACGCACGGCGGGATGATGGACTCCCACCTCTACCGCAAGGCGGCGTGGCGGTTGCCCGCGTTGGCGGACCTCGCGGTGCTGCGGTTCAACACGCGGGGCACGGCCAGCGCGGCCGGGTGCAGTGAGGGCGCGTTCGACCACGCCGTGGGCGAGCGGTTCGACGTGGCCGCTGCCCTGGCGTTCGCGGTGGAGCGGGGCCTGCCCTCGGTGTGGCTCGTGGGTTGGTCGTTCGGCACCGACCTGGCGCTGATGCACGGGTGCGACCCGGTGGTCGAGGGCGCCGTGCTGATCTCACCTCCTCTGCGGTGGAGCAGGGCCGAGCACTTGCGGACGTGGGCTCGTGCGGGCAAACCGGTGGTGTGCCTGGTGCCGGAGTTCGACACCTACCTGCCCCCGGCCGAGGCCAGGCGGCGGTTCGGCGCGGACCTCCCGGCCGCGGACGTCGTCGACTTCCCCGGCGCCAAGCACCTCATGGTCGGGCACACCGAAGAGGTGCTGGACGCGATCGTGTCCGCGGCCGTGCCCGAGGTGCCCACGCCGTTGCCGCGCACCTGGTCCGGCCCCCACGAGCAGCATCAGGTGGCCATCGCGGCCCCCTGACGCCGCCGGACCGGCACCGGCCCCCCGGTGGCGCGGCTGTCGCCCACGTGCGCGGGAGCCGGCTCGCTCGCGGAGGTCTGCTCCTCCGCGGGCTCCGGATTTCCCGCGACGCGCAGGGAGGGCGCGGTGCCGCCATCGGCGCCGATCCTGACCGGCCCGACCCCGCGCACCCGGTCGACGGCCGCGCGTGCCGCCCCCCGGACCCGGTGTCGGGCATCGGGCCGGTGCGGTCGTGGGCGGACCTCCACCCGCCGAGCCGACGCCACGGAGCACGACCCGCCGTCGGGGTGCGGGATCGAGCGGGGTGCCGCGGTTGCCGGGTGTGCGCCGACCTCGCCCGGGTTCGGGGTGGAGCGGGGTGCCGTCGGTGCGACGGTTGCCGGCCGCACGGCGAACCCGCCGGGGTTCCCGGGGGAGCGGGTCGTCGCCGCGTGTGCGCCGACCCCGGCCAGGTTCGGGGAGGCACGGGGTGTCGCCGGCGTGGCGGTTGCCGGCTGCACGCCGACCTCGCCGCGGCCCGGGGTTGGGCGGCTCGTCGGTGCGACGGTCGCCCGGCGTGCGCCGACCCCGCCGGTGCGCCCGGGTGGGAGGCGGTCGGTCGGGGTTGGCGTGGAGGTCATGGGACGAAGCTAACGAGGGGGTCCGACAATTCCGGGCATGGAATCTGTTCCGCTCGTCCTGCTGCACGCGTTCCCGTTCGACTCACGCATGTGGGACGGGGTCCGTGACCTGCTGAAACCGATCACACCCGACCAGCGCGGCGGTGATCGTTCACCCGATCTGGTGGCGATTGCGGACGACGTGCTGCGGTTGCTCGACGCGCGGGGGATCGAGCGGGCGGTGGTCGGCGGGTGCTCCATGGGCGGGTACGTGGCGATGGCGCTGTTGCGGCGCGAGCCGTCCCGGGTGGCCGGGTTGGTGTTGGCCGACACGCGTGCCGGCGCGGACGCCGAGGAGGGCCGGGCGAACCGGATGGCGATGGCGGCGCGCGTCGAGGCGGAAGGGCTCGACTGGGTGCCGGACACGGTGGTGGGCGGGTTGCTCGGGCCGGCGGCGGACGAGGCCGTGGTCGGTCGGGTGCGGGAGCTGATCCTCGACCAGGACCCGGCGGAGGTGGTGTGGGCGCAGCGGGCGATGGCGGCGCGGCCCGAGTCGACCGACGTGTTGGCGCGGGTGGACGTGCCGGCGCTCGTGCTGGTCGGGGAGCACGACGCGCTCACGCCGCCCGCGCTCGCCCGGGAGATGGCCGGGGTGTTGCGGCACGGCGAGTACGTCGAGCTGCCCGGTGTCGGTCACCTGACGCCCCTGGAAGCGCCGGACGCCTTCGCCGCCGCCGTGCTCGACTGGCGACGGCGCGTCGGGGTCTGACCCGCCGCGGCGCGGTTCAGCGCTTGGCCGACTGCGCCTTCGGGTTCGGGCGGGCGATCTTCTGGGTCGGGCCGTCCGGGGCCGGCTTCGGCGCGTCCGCGGGGGACTGGTCGGTCGAGGCGGGGGCGGGCTCCGGCTTGGCCGACGACTTCGCCGCGGTGGCGCCGGCGGCCGGAGCGGCAGGCGGCGCGGCGGCCGGCGTCGAGCCCGACCCGGGTGCCGACGCGGTCGGCGCGGAGGCCGACCCGGATGCCGGTGCGGAACCCGAGGCGGCGGGGGCCGGTGCGCCCGGGGCCGGTGCGGAGGTCGCCCCGGCAGCGGGCGCTTGAGGGGTGGCCGGCTGCGGGGGCTTGGGGCGCTCCTCGTCCAGCGGGTCCAGCAGCGGCGTCACGTCGTGCAGGGCCGAGCTGACCGCGTGCAGCTGCTGCGACAGGCGGTTGCGGAGCTGGCGGAGGGCGTCCACCTTCTGCGTCGCCTGCGTGACGCGCCGGTTCGCCTCCTCCGTCGCCTCGCGCACCCGGCGGTTCGCCTCGTCGGTCGCCTCTTGCACGCGTGCCGTGGCCTCGCTGATCGAGTCGTGCCGACGCCGGTTGGCCTCCTCGGTCGCCTCCCGCACCAGCCGCTGGGCCTCGGCGTTCGCCGCGGCCTGCTCCTGGGCGAGCTGCGCCCGCACCCGGGCCGCCTCCTCGGCCGCCTCGCGCAGCCGGCGCTCCGCCTCGGCCTTCGACGACGCCTCCTGCTCGGCCAGCGTCTTCATCGACTCGACCCGCCGGGCCGCCATCGCGATCTCGAAGTCCTCCTCGACCGTGGTCCGGCGCTGGAGCGACTCCTCGTCCAACCGGGTCGCCTCGGCCCGCGCCTCGCCCACGATCCGCTCGGCCTCGGCCCGCGCCGTCTCCAGCACGCCCCGGTGCTCGGCCTCCATGTCGGCGCGCCGCTGGTCCAGCTCGGCGATCAGCTTCTCGTACCGGGTGCGCAGCACCCCGGCGTCGGCCTCGGCCTTGGCGCGGATGTGCCCGCCCTCGGCCTCGGCCCGCGCCTTGATCTCGTTCGCCTCGTCCTGCGCGAGCCGCAGCATCCGCTGCAACCGCTCGCTCAGGCCCTCCAACGTGGTGGGCGG
Organism: Actinosynnema sp. NPDC059335; assembly: GCF_042752395.1. NCBI lineage: Bacteria > Bacillati > Actinomycetota > Actinomycetes > Pseudonocardiales > Pseudonocardiaceae > Actinosynnema > Actinosynnema sp. NPDC059335. The sequence continues at coordinate 10,872 of NZ_JBHYXZ010000141.1, forward strand.
CAGCGAGAGCCGCTCCACCTGGCCGCGCAGCTCCGCGATCTCCGACCGGGCCGCCTCGAGCTGGCGGGCCAGGTCGTTGGTCTGCGAGACCGCCGCGTCCCGGTCGGCGGCGAGCAGGCGCAGGTCGGAGTCGAGGCGTTCCAGGTGGTCCTCGACCTGGGCGCGGTCGTACCCGCGCTTGACGATGTCGAAGCCGGATCCCAGGGGGACGAGGTCACGGTCGTCGGCGAGGCCCATGGCGTAGACGCTACCCGCTCCCGATGCGCGGCGGTCACCCGAGCGCCGCACATCGGGAGTGATTCCGCTTTACACGCCCCGGAATCGGTTGATCGCGTCCAGGTGCCGGGCCCGCAGCTCGTGGTCGCGCACGCCGAGGCCCTCCTCCGGCGCGAGCGCCAGCACGCCGACCTTGCCCTGGTGGGCGTTGCGGTGCACGTCGTGCGCGGCCTGCCCGGTGTCCTCCAACGAGTACACCTTGGACAGTGTCGGGTGGATCTTCCCCTTCGCGATCAACCGGTTGGCCTCCCACGCCTCCCGGTAGTTCGCGAAGTGCGAGCCGACGATCCGCTTGAGGTGCATCCACAGGTACCGGTTGTCGTACTGGTGCAGGTACCCGCTGGTGGACGCGCAGGTCACGATCGTGCCGCCCTTGCGGGCGACGTAGACCGACGCGCCGAACGTCTCCCGGCCCGGGTGCTCGAACACGATGTCCGGGTCGTCGCCGCCGGTCAGCTCGCGGATCTTCGCGCCGAGCCGCTTCCACTCGCGCACGTCCTGCTCGTGCTCGTCCTTCCAGAACCGGTAGCCCTCGGCGGTGCGGTCGATGATCAGCTCCGCGCCCATCCGGCGGCAGATCTCCGCCTTCTCCGGCGAGGACACGACGCACACCGGAGTCGCGCCGCCGTTGAGCGCGAACTGGGTCGCGTAGGAGCCGAGGCCGCCGGACGCGCCCCAGATCAGCACGGTGTCGCCCTGCTTCATGTTCGCGCCGTTGGCCGACACGAGCTGCCGGTAGGCGGTGGAGTTCACCAGACCGGGTGATGCCGCCTCCTCCCACGTCAGGTGGTTCGGCATGGGCATCAACTGGTTGGCCTTCACCAGCGCGATCTCGGCGAGGCCGCCGTAGTTGGTCTCGAAGCCCCAGATGCGCTGCTCGGGGTCGAGCATGGTGTCGGCGTGCCCGTCCGGGTGCTCCAGCTGCACGTCGAGGCAGTGCGCGACGACCCGGTCGCCGGGCTTCCACGCGTTCACGCCCGGCCCGGTGCGCAGCACCACGCCCGCCAGGTCCGACCCGACCACGTGGAACGGCTGGTCGTGCCGCCCGCCGTACTTCTTCAGGAACGCGAACGTGGGCAGCGGCTCGAAGATCGAGGTCCACACCGTGTTGTAGTTGATCGCGCTGGCCATCACGGCGACCAGCGCCTCGCCGGGGCCCAGCTCCGGTGTGGCGATCTCGTCGACGTGCAGCGACTTGCGCGGGTCCTTGTCCTTGGTGGCCAGACCCTCGAACATCCTGACCTCGTCGGCGTGCACGGTGACGCCCCGGTAGCTCTCCGGTACGTCCAGCGATCCGATCGCGTCCAGTTCGTCCGCGAGGATCGCGTCGAGGATCTTCTGCACGGCGTTCCCTCCCAAGGGGCTCCGGGATGGTGGGTGGCGGGCTCTAGAGGTCCACGCGAGTGGCCGGAGGTTACCCATCGGTAACCGATTCAGATGCGGCGCTGTGAGCCACCGCACTGGCCTTTCGCCCGATCGGCCCGCGGTTCCTTGACCGGGTGGCCAATCAAGCGGACCATCGGAGGTGTCCGATCGACGGGACGGAGGTGCGAGTCATGACAAAGGCGTGGACCAGGTGGCAGGACTGGGCCGAGGTCGTCATCGGCGCTCTCGTGCTGCTCTCGCCCCTGGTGGTGGAGACGACCACCGGGGCCATGTGGACGATGATCGTGCTCGGCGCACTGATCGCCATCGACGGCCTCGCGTCGCTCGCGATGCCCGGGATGGTGTTCGGCGAGTGGTTCCAGATGCTGCTGGGCGTGCTGCTGTTCATCTCGCCGTGGGTGATCGGCTACAGCGACCTGACGGGCGCGTCGTGGGTCTCCTGGATCGGCGGCGTGCTGACCGTCGCGGCGGGGGCCATGGCGCTGCCGCTGGCGAACGCGGCGCACGGCGGCCGGGTCGCCGGCACGGCCTGAGCCCGCAGGGGCGGCACGGTCGGGATCGGCACGCCCGGATCCGCCCGGCTGGATCCGCACGGCCGGGAACGGCACGGCCTGAGAGGGCGCGCCCCGCGAGGGCGCGGGCAACCAGGGCCCACGGCACCCGCCGTGGGCCCGCACCGAGGAAGGGCACAGCGTTGGCAGAGGACTCGTCGGCCCGGGAACGGATCCTGCGAGCGGCCGAGGAGTTGTTCGCCGAGTCGGGGTTCGACGCGACGCCGACCTCCCGCATCGCCGAACGGGCCGGCGTGCCGAAAGGGCTCGTGCACTACTACTTCCGCCGCAAGTCCGACCTGCTCGCCGCGCTCGTGCAGCGCCTGCCGGACGGCACCGTCGACGCGCGGCGGGTCGTCGTGGTGGGCGACATCGCGGAGAGCCTGCGCCGGCTCGTGGCCGCGCTCGACGCCCGGCTCGACGCGTCACCGCTGCTGAGCCACCTGTTGTGGCGCGAGGCGGACACGCACAAGGCGGTCCGCGACGCGCTGCACGAGCGGTACCGGTCGGTGGTGCGGCAGATCCGCAACGTGATCGTCGCCGCGGGCGGGGCGGCGGTGGCCGCGAAGGACGTGGACAGCGCCTCCGCGCTGCTCGGGCTCGCGGTCAGCTACCGGCACTCGGTCGCCCGGCACGCGCCGGACGACGACCGGATGGACCTGGAGCTGTCGTTCGTGGCCGCCGCCCTCGAACGGCCCTAGTGCCCGGCCGCGGGCTCGACCAGCTCCACCAGCACGCCGCCCGCGTCCTTGGGGTGCACGAAGTTGACCCGGCTGTCGGAGGTGCCGCGCTTGGCCTGCTCGTACAGCAGCCGCAAGCCCTTGGCCCGCAGCGCGTCGGCCGCCGCGTCCACATCGGACACGCGGTAGGCGAGCTGCTGGAGCCCCGGCCCGGACCGGCCGATGAACTTCGCGATCGTGGACTCCGGCGTCAACGGGGCGAGGAGCTGCACGGCGGCGCCCGCGCCGTCGTCGCCCGGGGCGCGCAGCATGGCCTCCCGCACGCCCTGCTCCTCGTTGACCTCCTGGTGCACGACCTCCAGGCCGAAGTGCTCGCGGTGGAACGCGATCGCGGCGTCGAGGTCGGGCACGGCGATGCCGACGTGGTCGATGGCGGTGACGAGCCCGCGGAGTTCTTCCATGCCCCGGAAGGCTACTGGCCGAATCGGTGCAGGCCCCGCTGTGCGACGCCTCACACGGCTACCCGGCGGTAACCCTGGGTATCGTGGCGTGTTAACAACCGCTTACACCCGCTGTGGAGGCCGCTGTGTCCGGTTCCGTCATCGTCGCCGGGGCCCGTACCCCGATGGGACGACTGCTCGGGTCGTTGAAGGACTTCTCCGGCGCCCAGCTCGGCGGCGTCGCGATCAAGGCGGCCCTCGAACGCGCCGGTGTCGCGCCCGAGCAGGTGCAGTACGTGATCATGGGCCAGGTGCTCACCGCGGGCGCGGGCCAGATCCCGGCGCGCCAGGCGGCGGTGAACGCCGGCATCCCCATGTCCGTGCCCGCGCTGACGATCAACAAGGTCTGCCTGTCCGGCATCGACGCGATCGCGCTGGCCGACCAGCTCATCCGCGCGGGCGAGTTCGACATCGTGGTGGCGGGCGGCCAGGAGTCGATGACGCAGGCCCCGCACCTGCTGCCGAAGTCGCGCGGCGGGTTCAAGTACGGCGACGTCACGATGCTCGACCACATGGCCCACGACGGCCTGTTCTGCGCGTTCGACCAGGTCGCGATGGGCGCCTCCACGGAGAAGTTCAACGCCCGCTACGGCCTGACCCGCGAGGAGCAGGACGCGTTCGCCGCCCGCTCGCACCAGCTCGCCGCGAAGGCCGCGGGCAACGGCGTCTTCGACGAGGAGATCGCGCCGGTCGCGATCCCGCAGCGCAAGGGCGACCCGGTCCTGTTCGCCACCGACGAGGGCGTGCGCGCCGACACCACCGTCGAGGCGCTGGCCAAGCTGCGCCCGGCGTTCGCCGCCGACGGCACGATCACCGCGGGCTCGGCGTCGCAGATCTCCGACGGCGCGGCGGCCGTGGTCGTGATGAGCAAGGCCAAGGCCGAGGAGCTGGGCCTGACCTGGCTGGCCGAGATCGGCGCGCACGGCGTGGTGGCGGGCCCCGACGCGAGCCTGCACGAGCAGCCCGCGAACGCCATCAAGGCCGCGTGCGCCAAGGAGGGCATCGACCCGACCGACCTGGACCTGGTCGAGATCAACGAGGCGTTCGCCGCGGTCGGCGTGGTCTCGACCCGTGAGCTGGGCATTTCCGAGGACAAGGTCAACGTCAACGGCGGCGCGATCGCGCTCGGCCACCCGATCGGCATGTCGGGGGCCCGCATCGCGCTGCACCTCGCGCTGGAGCTGAAGCGCCGCGGCGGCGGCGTCGGCGCGGCCGCCCTGTGCGGCGGCGGTGGTCAGGGCGACGCCCTGATCGTCCGCGTGCCGAAGGTCTGAAGGTGTGGCCCGCACCGTTGACGTAGCCGAGCTGGTCGACCGCGCGCGCGAAGGGCAACCGCGCGCGGTCGCCCGGCTGATCTCGCTGGTCGAGGACGCCAGTCCCCAGTTGCGGGAGGTGGCGGGCGCACTGGCCCCGTTCTGCGGGAACGCCCGGGTCATCGGCTTGACGGGCGCTCCCGGCGTGGGCAAGTCCACGTCCACCTCCGCGCTGGTGGCGGCCTACCGGGCCCGCGGGCTGCGGGTCGGCGTGCTGGCCGTGGACCCGTCGTCGCCGTTCTCCGGCGGCGCGCTGCTCGGCGACCGGGTGCGGATGGGCGAGCACGCCACCGACCCCGGCGTGTTCATCCGGTCCATGGCCACCCGCGGCCACCTGGGCGGGCTGTCCTGGGCGACGCCCCAGGCGCTGCGCGTGCTCGACGCGGCGGGCTGCGACGTGGTGCTGGTCGAGACGGTGGGCGTCGGCCAGTCCGAGGTCGAGGTGGTGTCGCTGGCCGACACCACGGTGGTGCTGCTCGCGCCCGGCATGGGCGACGGCGTCCAGGCGGCCAAGGCGGGCATCCTGGAGATCGCCGACGTGTTCGTGGTGAACAAGGCCGACCGGGACGGCGCGGACCAGACCGCGCGCGACCTCAAGCACATGATCTCCCTGGGCCGCCGGGACCGCGAGGGAGGTCGCTGGCGGCCACCCGTGGTGAAGGCGGTCGCCGCGCGCGGCGAGGGCGTGGCCGAGGTCGTGGACGCCGTCGACGCCCACCACGCCTGGCTCGTGGAGCGCGGTGAGCTGGCCCGACGCCGCGCCGCCAGGGCTGCGGGCGAGATCGAGGCCATCGCGCTGGCGCGGCTGCGGTCCCGGATCGGCGGGCTGCGCGGCGCGTCCGCGCTCGACACGCTCGCCGAACGGGTCGTGGCGGGCGAGCTGGACCCCTACGCTGCGGCTGATCGACTGGTCGAGGGGGTGGGGGCATGACACCTGTGGTGGTGGACATCGGCGCGCGGGACACCCGGCGGGTGATCGTCGGCGGCGCGGTGTCCGGCGCGCTGGGCGTGGTGGCGCTCGTGGGCGCGGTGAGCGCGTACGCGGGCGGCGAGGGCGTGGGCGGGACGATCGCGCTCGTCATCGGGCTCGCGTTCACGGGCATCGCGCCGGCGGCGGTGCTGAACTGGAAGAGGGTGTCCCGGCCGCGCAAGCTCGTGTTCGAGGCGCCGGGCGTGCGGTGGGACGACCCGGCCGGCGCGCCGTGGGCGGTGGCGTGGCACGAGCTGGGCGCGGTGCGGATCTCGCGGACGCGGGAGCGGGTCGTGGACCCGGCCGACGCGGTCCTGCGCAAGACCATGGTCCGGCTGGACCTGCTGCCCGCCGACCCGCGGGGGTTCCGGGCGCGGCACGCGGACATGGCGCACCTGGCCCGGGAGGACGGCGCCTACCGGCTGCCGCTGGGCGACGCGGCGGCGTTGGTCCCGGTGGTCGAGCGGGCCGTGCTGGGCTTCGCACCCGCCCTGTACCGGGGCGTCCAGGACGAGGGCTTCACTGTGGGGTTGTCGTGAACGAGGTCGAGATCCCCTTCGGCAGCCGGACCGAGCGGCGCGTCGCGCTCGCCGTCCAGCTCGGCCTGACCCTCTTCGGGGTCCTGCTGATGTTCCTGTCCTACGCCGACGGCCACCTGGCCGCGATGTTCGTCGGGCCGCTGGTGGCCCTCGGCGGGCTGATCGGCGGCGGGGTGTGGCGGCGCCGGGCCAGGGTGCGCCGGCTGCTGGTCGAGCACCAGGGCCTGCGCTGGGAGGAGAAGAACGCCTCCTGGGCGGTGCCCTGGTACGAGCTGTCCTCGGTGGCCCTGGCGCGCGACCACGCGCCCAACCCGTCGCTGTGGCTCACCCTGGTCCCGAGGGACCCGAACGCCTTCGCCGCCACCTACCGCGGCGTGCCGAAGACCCTGTACGGGTACTGGACCAAGCTGCCCGACGACGTCGGCGCCGAGATGCTGGACCTGGCGCTGAAGCGGTTCGCGGCGCAGGTCTACCAGGGCTTCGTGCCGCACCCCGTGGCCTAGGACGTCGCCGCGAGGTGCGCCTCGTGCTGGGACACCGCCCTGCGCCACAGCGGGTCGCGGTCGTCGGCCGCGACGACCAGCCCGAACACGTCGGCCAGGGCGGTGAACCAGTCGCGCCGGTCGTCCAGCACGGTCTTCGTGGTCGTCGTCCCGATCCGGGACAGGGTGAGCGCGCGCAGCACGTCCCGGCCGGTCGCGTCGGCCCGCAGCACGCCGAACGTGCGCACGAACCCCGACTCGGGCGACGTGGACAGGTGCACGTGCCGGTCGGCGAACACCTCCATGCCGACCTCCTCCGGGGCGAAGTGCATGGCGAAGAAGCTGCCGCGCGGGTCGTGCCGCAACCGCCGGCCGCCCGGCGCGGCGGGCGACGGCCCCAGCTCGAAGGTGAACGGCCCCTGCCGGTGGACCCCCTCCCGCAGCGGCAACGGCGAGTGCAGACCGTCGCCCAGCCCGACGTCCACCAACCAGATGTCGTCGGAGTCCGGCAGGTCGCGCACGGTGAGCGCGAGGTGGCTGCGGCTGATGGCCGGCTCGACGTCCGGCGTCGTCTGCACGCCGCCCGCGTGCCGGGTCACGCGGTAGCCGAGCGCGCGCAGCAGCTCGCCGAACGCGGCGTTGAGGTGGAAGCAGTACCCGCCCCGGCCGGCCAGCACGCGGGCCACCGAGTCGCGCGGGTCGATCGAGGTGACGCGGCCCAGCTGGATGTCGACCGTCTCGTAGGGCACGCGTTCGACGAACGCCCGGTGCAGCCGGGTCAGCGCGGCCACGCCGGGTGGTTCGGCGTCGGGCACGCCGAGGCGGCGCAGGAAGGCGGGCACGTCGACCGGGACCATCTGGAAATCCCCCGTCCGGGTGGGAAGCGTCGAAGCCGGGACTTCCGACTCTAGGCAGGGACGATCACAGCGCCGAACGTTTATCCCGTCGACCGGGGGACGAAGAAGGTGCGATGTACGACTCCGCTGGGCTGCAGGTGCTGTCGCGCGACGAGTGCCTGGAGCTGCTCGGCTCGGCCGCGATCGGCCGCTTGGTCTACACCGACAAGGCGTTGCCGGTGGTGCACCCCGTCGTGTTCGCGCTCGACGGCGAGTGCGTGGTGCTGCGCGTGCCGGACGGCAGCGCGACCCTCGTCGCCCGGGACACGATCGTGGCGTTCCAGATCGACGACGTCGCGCCGGACCTGTCCCGCGGCTGGTCGGTGATGGCGGTCGGGCACGTCACCGAGGTCGAGGAGCGCGCCCGCCTGGCCCGGATGCGGCAACTGCCGCTGCCCTCGCGCGGCCACGGCCGCGGCGACCACTACCTGGTCGTCGACCTGGAGGTGCTGTCGGGCCGTCGCATCCCCTAGGGGAACGCGTTAACCTCGGTGCTCTCCCTACCCGGAGGGTGGTCACGGGTGGCCGGAACCCCGGACGCGAACGCCTCGATGCGACTGGACGGCCTGCTGCGCGAGCTGACCGACCGCACCGCCGAGGTGGTCGACACGCAGGAGCGCCTGCACCGGCTGCTGGCGGCGGTGGTGTCGCTGGCCAGCGACCTGTCCCTGCCCGACGTGCTGCGCCGCACCGTGGAGTCCTCGTGCGGCCTGGTCGGCGCGCGCTACGGCGCGTTGGCCGTGGTCGGCCCGGACCGGCAGCTGCTGGAGTACACCCCCGGCGACGGCCACCACCACACCGACGTCGAGCGGGCCGGCGCGGAGCCGACCGCGTTCGACCCGTCCCGGCCCGGTTTCCTGGGCGTGCCGGTGCCCGTGCGCGGCCGGGTGTTCGGCAACCTCTACCTCAGCGACAAGGCCGACGGCTCCGACTTCACCCGCGCCGACCGCGAGGTGGTGGAGGCGGTGGCCGCGGCGGCGGGCATCGCGATCGAGAACGCCCGGCTCTACGAGCGGTCGCGGCAGCGCGAGGTGTGGTTGCGGGCGTCCAACGAGGTGACGAACGCGCTGCTCACCGGCACCCCGGACCGGGACGCGCTGCGCCTGGTCGCGGTGCGCGCCCGGTTGGCCGCCGACGGGGTGACCGCGCTGCTCGCGCTGCCCGACGTGCAGGGCGGGCTGGAGGTGCGGGTGGTGGACGGCCGGGTGCGCGGGTTCAGCGCGTCCGCCGAGGGCGGCCCGGCCCGCGAGGTGTTCGACACGGGCAGGGCGAGGGTGCTCGACGGGCTGCCCGGCCACGCCGAGCCGGTCGGTCCGGTGGTGTTCGCGCCGCTGGCCGCGGGCGACCGGGTGCTCGGCGTGCTGATGGTGGCGCGGGCCCGCGACCAGCGGGCGTTCGACGCCTCGGACGTGGCGCTGGTCGAGTCGTTCGCCCGGCAGGCCGCGCTGATCCTGGAGTTCACCCGGGCCACCGGCGCCGGTCGGCGGCTGGCCGTGCTGGAGGACCGCGACCGCATCGCGCGCGACCTGCACGACCTCGTCGTGCAGCGGCTGTTCGGGCTGGGCCTGGGGTTGCAGAGCATGAACGGGCTGGTCGAGCAGCCGGTGGTGGCGCAGCGGCTGGCCGACTTCGTCACCGAGGTCGACCAGACCATCCGGGAGATCCGGCGCACCATCTTCTCGCTCCAGGAACCGCCGGCGGGCGCGGCCGACCTGCGCGCCCAGTTGATGAAGGTGGTCCAGGAGTCGGCCCGGCTGCTCGGCTTCGAGCCCGCGCTGGCGCTGGACGGGCCGATCGACTCGGTGGTGCCCGACCACGTGCGGCCCGACCTGCTGGCGACGTTGCGCGAGGCGCTGGCCAACGCCGCCCGGCACGCGTCGGCGAAGAACGTCGAGGTGGAGGTCGCGGTGGACCGCGCCGCGACCAACCTGCGCCTGGTCGTGCGCGACGACGGCAACGGCCTGCCCCCGGGCCGGGGCCGGCACACCGGCGGCCTGGTCAACATGACGGCGCGGGCGGCGCGCTGGGACGGCACCTGCGAGGTCGAGTCGATCGAGGGCCGGGGCGTAACGCTCACGTGGTCCGTGCCGTTGGTGTCGGTGTAGGGAGGGTTTCATGTCCATCTCGGTGCTGCTGGTGGACGACCACGAGATCGTCCGGCGCGGGTTGCAGCAACTGCTGGCGGTGGAGTCCGACATCGAGGTGGTCGGCGAGGCGGAGAGCGCCGCCGCGGCCGTGGCCGCCGCTGCCCGGCACCGGCCGGACGTGGCCGTGATCGACGTGCGGCTGCCCGACGGCGACGGCGTGACCGTGTGCCGCGAGATCCGGTCGACGGTCCAGCCGCCGCCCGCGTGCCTGATGCTGACCTCGTACTCCGACGACGAGGCGTTGTTCGGGGCGATCATGGCGGGCGCGGCGGGGTACATGCTCAAGCAGGTCTCCGGCAACGACCTGGTGTCCGCGATCCGCACGCTGGCCGCGGGCGGCTCGCTGCTGCACGCCGGCGTGACCGCGACCGTGCTGCAACGGTTGCGCGGCGGACCGGTCGAGGACCCGCGCTACGCGGCGTTGAGCCCGCAGGAGCGGCGGATCCTCGACCTGATCGCCGAGGGCCTGACCAACCGGCAGATCGCGAACCGGCTGTTCCTGGCCGAGAAGACGGTCAAGAACTACGTCTCCTCGCTGCTGCACAAGCTCGGCTTCGACCGCCGGACCGAGGCCGGGGTCTACGCCGCGCGCCGCCGGCAGGCGGGCGGCGCGCCGGGACCGTTCTGAGCCGAGTCGGCAAGTGGGCGGCGCGGCCGAGCCGGCCGCTCGGACCCGACGGCGTGCCGCGCCGGCGGGCAGGCCGCTCGGAGCCGCTGCCAACCCCCGGGGCAGAGGGGCGGGCCCCGCGCCGCGACGCGC
>NZ_JBHYXZ010000142.1:0-13548 GCF_042752395.1 Actinosynnema sp. NPDC059335
GGCCCCGGTGCGTTGCGGCACGCGCCTACTCGGTCAGGCCCTCGCGGAGCTGCCGCAGCGTCTTGGCCAGCAGCCGCGACACGTGCATCTGCGAGATCCCGACCTTCTGCGCGATCTGCGTCTGCGTCATGTTCCCGAAGAACCGCATCACGACGATCTTGCGCTCCCGCTCCGGCAGCTTCTCCAGCAGCGGGTGCAGCGCCTCCCGCTGCTCGATCGCCTCCAGCTCCGGGTCCTCCTCGCCGAGCGTGCTGCCCAGCGAGATGGAGCTGTCGTCGGCCACCAGCAGGTCGTCCAGCGACGCGCTGTGGTAGGCGTTGCCCGCCGCCAGCCCCTCGTGGATCTCCTCCCGGCTCAGCCCCAGGTGCTGCGCCAGCTCGCTCGGCGTCGGCGCGCGACCCAGTTCCTGCGACAGCCGCGCCGACCCGGCGTTGATCGCCAGGTGCAGCTCCTTGAGCCGCCGCGGCATCCGCACCGACCAGCTGGAGTCCCGGAAGTACTTCCGGACCTCGCCCATGATCGTCGGCACCGCGAACGACAGGAAGTCGCTGCCCCGCTCCGGGTCGAACCGGTCCACCGCGTTGATGAGCCCCACCGTGGCGACCTGCACCAGGTCGTCGTGCGGCTCGCCGCGGTGGCCGAACCGCCGGGCGATGTGCTTGGCCACCGGCAGGTGCTCGGTCACCAGCTCGTCACGCAGCCGCTCCCGCTCCGGGTCGTCCTTCGCGGTCGCGGCGAGCCTCACGAACAGCGGCGCCAGGTGGTCGTAGTCACCCTGCGTGCCGGTCCGCGTCGTGCCCCCGTCCGCCGCCGTCACGCATCCACCGTCCCCAACGACCGCTTGACCAGGTCGATGTGCACCTCGAACGCGTCCGCCTGCGGCGCGACCCACGTCGTGACCGAGTCGACCAGCGCGCTCAGCACGCGCCACCCGAAGCTGTCCCGGTCCGGAGGCGCCGACCGCTGGGAGTCCACCTTCGTGAACACCTGCACCGATCCGTCCACCACCACGAACTGGGCGCTCAGCACCGCGCCCTGGTCGGCCAGCGAGATGAGGGTCGAGCACGCCTCGTCCACCGCCAACTTCAGGTCCTCGATGGAGTCAAGGTCGAAGTCCTGCCTCATGGCGATGTCCGCCGCGACGGCCCGGACGACCGACAGCTGCGTGGGGTCGGCCGCCATCCGCAACTCGACCCCGGCCAGGGCGTTCTCCGACTCGCCGCTCTGCGGCTCAGTGTGCGACACGCTCACCTCGTCGTCCGTTCTCTCTCGTTGTGCTGCTGACGCTATCCGTACCCGAATTGATCGTCGCTCACACGTGTAGCCGACGCGCGGGCTGGGAAGACTGACTGGTGCGACGGGAGGGCCCTTGACCGATCAACTCGCGGACCACCACTGGCGAACGGAGTTCCCGGCACACGCCGGGCAGCTCTCGGCCGTCCGTGCCCAGCTCGACGCCTGGCTGTCCGCCGAAGGGCTGTCCGAGGACGACCGGTACGACCTCCTGCTCGCGGTCAACGAGGCGGCGAGCAACGCCGTGGAGCACGCCTACGGCCCCGACCAGCAGGGGGTCGTGCACATCCACGCCGAGGCCGGACCCGACGGCGGCGTGCGCGTCGTCATCACCGACTACGGGGGATGGCGCGTGCCACCGCCCGTGCTCTCCGCCCGCGGCCGCGGGCTGCTGCTGATGCGGGAGAACGTCGACGAGGTGCTGGTCGACCGGAGGCCGGACGGCACCACCGTGACCCTCGTCATGGCCCCCCGGCACACGCCCCGCGGCACCTACCTGACCCCCGCCCAACCACCCGATCCAGTGGACGTCACCACCCGCGAGGGCTGGGTCGAGGTGCACGTCCGCGGCGACGTCCCGGCGCACGCCGCGCCCTCCGTCCGCCGTCGCATCCTCACCGCCGCCCGCGGCGGCACCGTGCCGGTCGTGGTCGACCTGCGCGCCCTCGGCGAGCACAACGAAGGGCTGGTCCGCAGCCTGCGCGCGGTGGCCGAGGCCGCCGCCGCGGCGGGCAACCGGGTCGGCGGGGGCGCGCCCGAAGACGGCCACGCCCCCCGCGCACACCGCGCGGCGGGGGGGGGCCCGGGCGTCGACGGCGGACCCCCCCACGCGGGGGGCGTGGGCCCCGCCGGGGGGGGGAACCCGGTTGTTGGGGGGGCGGCCGTACGCGGGCCCCGCCCGCCGGGCATGCGTCGGGGGGGGCGTGGACCAGGTCGTCGACCTCGTACCGCACGTCTAGGGGCACGGCGTCACCTCAACGGGTGGTCCTGTCGGCCGCCACGGCCTGCTCCACCGACGTGAACACGCTGAACACCTCGCCCAGGCCGGTCGCGGCCAGCGGGCGGGTCACGGCGCGCTCCACGGCCACCACGCGGAACTCCGCGCCGCGCCGCTTGGCCTGCTGCGACGCCTCCACCAGCACGGCCAGGCCGGCCGAGCCGAGGAAGCTCACCCCGGACAGGTCCAGCACCAGCGTGCCGTCCGCGTCGAGGTGGGGCAGCGCGGCGGCGCGCAGCTGCGGCGCGGTGAGCATGTCCACCTCACCGCTGACCGCCAGCACGGTGACACCCTCCACCGCGGCGCGGGTCGTCAGCCCGAGCTGCCCGGCACGGGTGCTGTCGGCGGACTCGGCTCCGCTCGTCGCCACGACGTTCGGATCCTGAACCGTCACGAGGCACTCCTCTTTCAGCTGGAACTGCTGGACGGGAAGCCCGGACGCACGGAAGGGTGCGCAACACTGACTGCAGCGTGGCGGAACGTGCCCGCTAGCCGGACTTCCCGGCGCGGCTGTTGGCTCAACCGCTGCACCACCCACCGTACGTAGCGCTGGGCGGCACCACAAGCTCATGGTGGTGCGTGATCAGTACCAGTGTAGTGCGCCGTTCGGCGTGCGGCGGATGACGGACGGTGAACGGTTTCGCCCCGCCCGGGCCGGTTACACCTCGGGGGAAGCGTTCCCGGCGGTCGTCCGCAGCTCGGCGACGCATCGGCCCGCCGACCGCCGGGGTGCCCGCACGCGGAGGTGGTCTCGACCACAGTCGCGCAGAATCGGGTGACGGGGATAACGCCGCGAGGGTCGCGGGCGACCAACCCGGTGGAGGGATTTCACATGAGCACCAGAACGGAAACCGAGTCCGAGCCGGCGAAGCCGAGGGCAGCGCGTGCCGGCGCCGCGGGAGCCGCGCCGCTGCCCACAGCCCCCTGCAGCGTGGTCTGGAGCAAGGGCCACGCGTACGTGCTCGAAGGTTTCCGGGCCCGCTGGGTCGGCGTCGACGACCGGGGTCGTCCGCAGGCGCTCAGCGGCGCAGAACTGCAACGCCGCGGCTGGAGCCGCACCCGTTCGAGCAACTGATCACCCCGCCGACGACGGACGGCACCCGCCCGCGTGACGCACGCGGATCGGACCGTCACCGCGCGTCAACCGACCGGGGGCGGTGAACCCGCCGGTCAGGCCACCGCGCGAGTCGGCCACCGGGGCACGCCGGGCGGACCTCTACAGTGCGGACGTGTCGCACGATCCGGCCGACCGGCTGCTGACGATCCCGAACGCGCTGAGCGTGTTGCGGCTGCTCGGCGTGCCCCTGTTCCTGTACCTGCTGCTCGGCCCCCACGCGGACGGCTGGGCGCTGGTCGTGCTGGTCGCGGCCGGCCTCTCCGACTGGCTCGACGGCAAGATCGCCCGGTGGCTCGACCAGGCCAGCAGGCTCGGCGCGCTGCTCGACCCGGCCGCCGACCGGCTCTACATCCTGGCCACCCTGGTGGCGTTCGTCGTGCGCGACATCGTGCCCTGGTGGGTGGCGGCGGTGCTGGTCGCCCGCGAGCTGGCCGTCGGGGCCTGCCTGCCCGTGCTCCGGGCCCGCGGCTACGGCCCCTTCGAGGTGAACTACCTCGGCAAAGCGGCCACCTTCAACCTGCTCTACGCGTTCCCCATGCTCCTGCTCGCCCAGGGCTCCTCCACCGCCGCGCAGATCGCGCGCCCCGTGGCCTACGGGTTCATGGTGTGGGGCGGGGCCTTGTACCTGTGGTCGGGCGTGCTGTACGTCTACCAGTTCACCCTCGCGATGCGGCGACGGCCGGGTGTCGCGCCGGCCTGAACGCCGACGTGGGAAGATCCGGCAGCGAAGATCCACCGTCACTGAAGGAGCACACCGCGGTGATTCCCGAGGAGCTCAAGTACACCGAGGAACATGAGTGGGTGCTGCGCACAGGTGAGGACACCGTGCGCGTGGGCATCACCGACTACGCCCAGGAGCAGCTCGGCGACGTCGTCTTCGTCCAGCTCCCCGAGCTGGGCGAGCAGGTCGCGGCCGGTCAGACGCTGGGCGAGGTGGAGTCGACCAAGAGCGTCTCGGACATCTACGCGCCGCTCGCCGGTGAGGTCGTCGCGCGCAACGACTCGCTGGACCAGCAGCCCGACCTGGTGAACAGCGACCCGTACGGCGAGGGCTGGATGGTGGAGCTGCGGCTGGAGGACCCGACCGCGGTCGAGGACCTGCTCGACGCCGCCGCGTACCAGGAGCTGGTGGCACAGGGGTGACGTCGATCTTCAAGCGGCTCTTCGGTCGGTGGGGGAGCCGCCCCTCGGACAAGGGTTCGGGCACGATAAGTTCTAGCGGTCACGAAGGTTCCAGCAGCAGGAGGAGAGCTCAGGTGAGCACGAACGACGGGCCAGGCGTTCCGCCCGAGCAGTCCCCGGAGCGGACCTCCGTTTTCCGGGCCGACTTCCTCGCCGAGGTCGAGGGCGCGGAAGCGCCCGCCCAGGAGCCGGCCGTCGCGGGCGTCGACGCCCTGCCCGCCGGCTCGGCGCTGCTCGTGGTCAAGCGGGGCCCCAACGCGGGTTCGAGGTTCCTGCTGGACCGCGACACCACCAGCGCGGGGCGGCACCCGGACAGCGACATCTTCCTCGACGACGTGACGGTCTCGCGTCGCCACGCGGAGTTCCGCCGCGAAGGCGGCGAGTTCGTGGTCATCGACGTGGGCAGCCTCAACGGCACCTACGTCAACCGCGAGCCCGTCGACCAGGCGGTGCTGGCCAACGGCGACGAGGTGCAGATCGGCAAGTTCCGCCTGGTGTTCCTGACCGGTCCGGGCGCCGGGGGCCAGGGGGCCTGAGCGATGGGGCTCCGGTGACGGCGGCCGGGCGGCCACGCGGCGGGTCGAGCATCGGGGCGGTGCTGGCGCTGTTGCGTCCCGACTTCCCCGACGTCACCATCTCCAAGATCCGGTTCCTGGAGTCGGAGGGGTTGGTCCGCCCGGCGCGCACGGCGTCGGGCTACCGGCAGTTCACGACCGCGGACGTGGACCGCCTGCGGTACATCCTGGCCGCCCAGCGGGACCGGTACCTGCCGCTGAAGGTCATCAAGGAGCAGTTGGACGCCGCCGACCAGGGCGGCGGCGTGAAGGCGACGAGGGTGACCGACCCCGGTCCGGCGGCCGGGCACCGGGTCACCCGCGAGGAGTTGCTGGCGCGGGCCGGCATCGAGCCGGGCGCGCTGGCGGACCTGGAGCAGCACGGCCTGGTCAGGGCCGGCGCGGGCGGGTTCTACGACCACGACGCGGTGCAGATCGCCGCGACCGCGCGGGCCATGGCCGAGCACGGGTTGGAAGCGCGTCACCTGCGGCCGTTCCGGGTCGCCGCCGACCGCGAGGTCGGGTTGGTGGAACAGGCGGCCGGCGCGGCGTCCCGGCAGCGCGACCGGGCCGAGGTCGTCCGCGAATTGGCGGCGCTGTCCGTAACGCTGCACACACTCTTGGTGAAGGTGGGCTTGCGTGATGTGGCGGGTAAACCGGTTTCGCCGAGGTGAAGGCGTGTCCGCATCGTGATGCGCGAGGGGCGGGCGGTTGCGCAGAGGGCCCGCTTGGCGGGTAGCGTCGAAAGAGTACGTGGGGGATCCTCGTTGGTAGCGGGGACGCCAGAATTTCAGCGCGCTGAGGGAGGCGAGACCCGATGAGCGAAATGCGCGTCGTCGGCGTGCGGGTGGAACTGCCCGCCAACCAGCCGATCCTGCTGCTGCGCGAAACCGAGGGCGAACGGTACCTGCCGATCTGGATCGGATCGGTCGAGGCCACGGCGATCGCGTTGGAGCAGCAAGGTGTCCGTCCTGCCCGGCCGTTGACGCACGACCTGCTCAAGGACGTCATCGGAGCCCTCGGCCGGCAGTTGGAGCAGGTGCGGATCACGGACTTGCAGGAGGGCACGTACTTCGCGGAGCTGGTGTTCGACGGCGACATCCGGGTGTCGGCGAGGCCGAGCGACTCGGTGGCGCTGGCGCTGCGGATCGGCGTGCCGATCCACGCGGAGGAGTCGGTGCTCGCGGAGGCCGGGTTGATCATCCCGGACGAGCAGGAGGACGAGGTCGAGAAGTTCCGCGAGTTCCTCGACTCCGTCTCGCCCGAGGACTTCCGCGGGGCGGACACGTAGGTCTTCCTCGGGGGTCTTCCGCGGGAGTCTTCCGCGGGGCGACACGGAGGTCGTGGGTTCCGGCTCGGCGGCACGGCCGGGCCGGACCGGTGTGGTTCGGCCGCTCCGACGGCACCGCTTGGCACCTCTGGCGCGCTGCGTGCTCGGCTCGGATCCCGCGTGCGGCTCGGTGCGGCGGCTGAACCCGGCTCGGCTCCCGCCGGGCTTGCTGCGGCGGCTGAACCAGGGTCGATCCGCCCGCCAGGTCTCCGCCGGATCACGTCGGCCGCCGGCCCGACCCGGGTCGAGGGGGCCGACTGTCCGCTCGGCCGCTCCCGTCGCGCCGCTCCCACCACCTCGCCGCGCTGCCCGCCTTGCCCGGCCGCTTCACCGCGCCTTGCCGCGTAGCCCTCGCCGCGTTCCACCACCCCGCCTGACCGGGTCGCCGCGTCACCGGGTCGTCGCGTCACCGGGTCGTCGCCTGACCGGGCCGCCGGTCGTGCTCGCGCAGGGGTACCCGCCCGGGGGAACCCCGTTTTCGATCCTGCCGGCACACACCGACAATTCCGGCCGACCGGGCGCGGACGAGCGGGTCGGGTGCTTGACCCGGCACGACACCTGCGAAGGGCCGGAACGTCGGCCGCGCGCCGTGGACGGCCCTCCGCAAGCGTGTGCGGTGAGTTGTGGATCAACCCCGCGTGCCACCTACGGGTGTCACGTGTCCGGGTTACACAACGTCAACCTTGCTCGGCTAAACGATCACTAAACGTCATCCGAATGGCTTACGCCAAGCGACTCTCTCAACCTCTACCTCACGTTGAGGTCAGACACGCCCCGCGCGTCGCGTTGACCTGCCCCCTAGGCGGTCTTACCGTCGAACTCAGGTGAATTGCCACGGTGTTGTTTCCCGACACCGCGGCGGCTTCACGTTGGTCGCCGGTCGTCGTGGCCGGACCGAGGGGAGGCAGGCGTGGTCGAGGAAGCGCCCATCCGGGCCGGATCCGGCGAACAGGGTGAGCTGTTCCCGGACTCCTCGCTGCCGGACGAACTGGTCGGGTACCGCGGCCCCGCCGCGTGCCAGATCGCGGGCATCACCTACCGCCAGCTGGACTACTGGGCGCGCACGGGCCTGGTCAACCCGACGATAAGGAGCGCTCACGGCTCCGGCAGCCAGCGGCTCTACTCGTTCAAGGACATCCTGGTCCTCAAGGTCGTCAAACGGCTCCTGGACACCGGCGTCTCGTTGCAGAACATCCGGGTCGCGGTCGACCACCTGCGCCGCCGCGGCGTGCAGGACCTGGCCCGGATCACGTTGTTCAGCGACGGCACCACGGTCTACGAGTGCACCTCCCCGGAGGAGGTGGTCGACCTGCTCCAGGGCGGCCAGGGGGTGTTCGGCATCGCGGTCAGCGGCGCGATGCGGGAGATCAGCGGCACGATCCACGACTTCCCCGCCGAACGCGCGGACGGCGCGGAGATCGTGGAGGCGGCCGACGACGAGCTGTCCCGCCGCCGTCGCACCCGGGCCATCGGCTGACCCGGCGAGGCCCGGCGGCAACTGAGATCCACGTCGCGCCGGCGGTTCCGAGGGCGTCCCCGCCGGGTACCATTCGCGCGTAGTCGCTTTATCCCGCGCGGGAGAGTCCGAGCCAGTCTCGGCGCCGAAGGAGCAAATCCTCCCCGGAACCTCTCAGGCGCAAGGACCGCGCGGGTGAGACGCCTCTGGAAAGCGGGTCGGCAGCACGCCGACCCCGCCGACGGTGCAAGCCCGGCCTCCGGGTGAAGCTCTCAGGCGCCCGACGTCGGGCAGAAGACAGAGGGGGAGGGCAACGGCAGGAGTCTGTCCGGAGCCCTGGAGGCCAGCACCGATGACGCAGGACCGCATCCCCCTCGCCGCACTCGAGCACGGCACCCCGTTCGCCGACCGGCACGTGGGCCCGCGGCCCGCCGAGCTGGCCCGCATCCTCGACGTCATCGGGGTCGGGTCGCTGGAGGAGCTGGCGCAGCGCGCCGTCCCCGAGTCGATCCGCGAGCGCGACCTGGCGCTCGACCTGCCCGAGCCCGCCACGGAGACCGAGGCGCTGGCCGAGCTGCGCGCCCTCGCCGCGCGGAACCGCCCGATGACGCAGATGATCGGCCTGGGCTACTACAACACCACGACGCCGCCGGTCATCCTCCGCAACGTGCTGGAGAACCCCGCCTGGTACACCGCGTACACGCCGTACCAGCCGGAGATCTCCCAGGGCCGCCTCGAAGCGCTGCTGAACTTCCAGACCATGGTCGCCGACCTGACCGGCCTGCCGCTGGCCAACGCCTCGATGCTGGACGAGTCCACCGCCGCGGCCGAGGCGATGACGCTGGTCCGCCGCGCCGGCCGGTCGAAGTCGGCCAGGTTCGTGGTGGACGCCGACACGCTGCCGCAGACGCTGGCCGTGATCGAGACCCGCGCCGAGCCGCTGGGCATCGAGGTGGTGACCGCCGACCTGTCGCAGGGCCTCGAAGGGCTCGGCCTGGGCGGCGACTTCTTCGGCGTGCTGCTGTCCTACCCCGGCGCGTCCGGCGTGGTCCGCGACCACGCGGGCGTCATCGAGGAGGTGCACCGGGCCGGCGCGCAGGTCGTGGTGGCGGCCGACCTGCTGTCGCTGGCGCTGCTGCGCCCGCCCGGCGAGATCGGCGCGGACGTGGTCGTGGGCACCACCCAGCGGTTCGGCGTGCCGATGGGCTTCGGCGGGCCGCACGCCGGGTACATGGCCGTGCGGCAGGGCCTGGAGCGGCAGCTCCCGGGCCGGCTCGTCGGCGTGTCCGTCGACGCGGACGGCTCCGTCGCCTACCGCCTCGCCCTCCAGACGCGCGAGCAGCACATCCGCCGGGAGAAGGCCACCAGCAACATCTGCACCGCCCAGGTGCTGCTCGCCGTGATCGCGTCGATGTACGCGGTGTACCACGGCCCGGAAGGGCTGAAGGACATCGCGACCCGCGCGCACCGGATGGCGACCGTGCTGGCCGCCGGCCTGCTGGAGGGCGGCGTCGAGGTCGTGCACGGCGAGTTCTTCGACACCGTGCGGGCGCGCGTGGAGGGCCGCGCGGCCGAGGTCGTCGCCGCCGCGCGGGACCTGGGCGTGAACCTGTGGCAGGTGGACGCGGACGTGGTGTCGATCGCGTGCGACGAGACGACCACGCGCGAGCACCTGGGGCTCGTGTGGAAGGCGTTCGGCGTGACCGTCGCCGACGTGGACGGCCTGGACGCCGACACCGCCGACGGCATCCCCGCCGACCTGCGCCGCACCAGCGACTACCTGACGCACCCGGTGTTCCACGCGCACCGCTCCGAGACCGCGCTGCTGCGCTACCTGCGGGCGTTGTCGGACAAGGACGTCGCGCTGGACCGCAGCATGATCCCGCTGGGCTCGTGCACGATGAAGCTCAACGCCACGGCCGAGATGGAGGCGATCACCTGGCCGGAGTTCGCCGACCTGCACCCGTTCGCGCCCGCATCGGACGCCGAGGGCCTCCTGGGCATCGTCGGCGACCTGGAGCGGTGGCTGGCCGAGCTCACCGGGTACGACGCGGTGTCGTTGCAGCCCAACGCGGGCAGCCAGGGCGAGTTCGCGGGCCTGCTGGCGATCCGCGCCTACCACCGCGCCAACGGCGACGACCACCGCGACGTGTGCCTGATCCCGTCCAGCGCCCACGGCACCAACGCCGCGTCCGCCGTGATGGCCGGGATGCGGGTCGTGGTCGTCAAGTGCGACGACCGCGGCAACGTGGACGTCGGGCACCTGCGCGAGACGGTCGAGGCGCACCGCGACGACCTCGCCGCGATCATGATCACCTACCCGTCCACGCACGGCGTGTACGAGGACACCGTGCGCGAGGTGTGCGGGCTGGTGCACGACGCGGGCGGCCAGGTGTACGTGGACGGCGCGAACCTCAACGCGCTGATCGGGCTGGCGCGGTACGGCAAGTTCGGGTCGGACGTGTCGCACCTGAACCTGCACAAGACGTTCTGCATCCCGCACGGCGGCGGCGGTCCGGGCGTCGGGCCGATCGGCGTGCGGTCGCACCTGGCCCCGTTCCTGCCGAACCACCCGTTGCAGCCGGCGGCCGGTCCGGCGACCGGTGTCGGCCCGATCAGCGCCGCGCCGTGGGGCTCGGCGTCGATCCTGCCGATCTCGTGGGCCTACGTGCGGATGATGGGCGCGGACGGCCTGCGGCGGGCGACGCTGACCGCGGTGGCGGCGGCGAACTACGTGGCCCGGCGGCTGGACGAGCACTTCCCGGTGCTCTACACCGGCGAGGGCGGGTTCGTGGCCCACGAGTGCATCCTCGACCTGCGGCCGATCACCAAGGCGACCGGCGTGACCGTGGACGACGTGGCGAAGCGGCTGGCCGACTACGGGCTGCACGCGCCGACCATGTCGTTCCCGGTGGCGGGCACGCTCATGGTGGAGCCCACGGAGAGCGAGGACCTGGGCGAGATCGACCGGTTCATCGACGCCATGATCGCGATCCGGCACGAGATCGACCGCGTCGGCTCGGGCGAGTGGCCGGTGGACGACAACCCGCTGCGCAACGCGCCGCACACGGCGGCGTCGATCGCGGCCGAGTGGGACCACCCGTACAGCCGCGAGGTGGCGGTGTTCCCGGCGGGCACGTCCGCGCCGAAGATCTGGCCGCCCGTGCGCCGCATCGACGGCGCGAAGGGCGACCGCAACCTGGTCTGCTCCTGCCCGCCGGTCTCGGCCTACGGCGGCTGATCGATCGACCCGCGAACCCCGGTCGCCCTCGGGCGGCCGGGGTTCCGCGCGTCCGGCGGGCCTTCAGCCGATCCGGTGGTCCAGCTCGAACCGGCCCGGCTCGCCCTGCGGCCACGTGACGCGGCCCGTGCCGGTGAGGCCCGCGAGGTCGCCGGACGCGGAGACCACGGTGACGGTGGAATCCGCCACGCCGCCGCGGAAGCCGCCCACGTGGTGCAGGACGAAGCTGCCCGCCCGGCCGTTCAGGGCGCCCGTGACGACCTCGTAGCCCGTGGTGGAGCAGGAGTCGTCGTCCGCGTAGGACATGACGAAGCGCAGGTCGCCCACGCCTTCCAGGTCGCCGGTGTACGTGGTGGTCATGCCGCCCACCGTCTGCTTCGGGCCGGTGACCTCGTCGTAGCGCTTGCCGTCCCAGGTGTGCTCGTCCCAGCTGTTCATGGTCGCGTTGGCGCGTGCGGTGCTCATGGCGGCCAGCCTGCCGGGCATACCTGACACCTGCTGTCAGGA
This sequence comes from Actinosynnema sp. NPDC059335, assembly GCF_042752395.1. NCBI lineage: Bacteria > Bacillati > Actinomycetota > Actinomycetes > Pseudonocardiales > Pseudonocardiaceae > Actinosynnema > Actinosynnema sp. NPDC059335. Next base: position 11,678 of record NZ_JBHYXZ010000142.1, read on the forward strand.
TGGTGGCATGCGCGCCGGCCGATTGCTGTCCCTGCTGCTCCTGCTCCAGTCGCGGGGCCGGATGACCGCGCAGGAGCTGGCCGACGAGCTGGAGGTCTCCGTCCGCACGGTGTACCGCGACGTCGAGGCCCTCGGCTCGGCCGGCGTCCCCGTCTACGCCGACCGGGGCCCGGCGGGCGGCTACCGGCTGGTCGACGGCTACCGCACCCGGCTGACCGGGCTGACCACCGAGGAGGCCGACTCGCTGTTCCTGGCGGGCATGCCGGGACCGGCGGCCGAGCTGGGGCTCGGCGCGGTGGTGGCCGCGGCGCAGCTCAAGGTGCTCGCGGCGTTGCCGCCGGAACTGCGGTCGCGGGCCGCGCGCGTGCGGGAGAGGTTCCACCTCGACGCGCCCGGCTGGTTCCGGGGCGGCGAGGGCACGCCGCACGTGGCCGCGATCGCGGACGCGGTGTGGCAGCAGCGCCGGCTGCGGATCCGGTACGTGCGGTGGGCGCAGGTCGAGGTGGAGCGGACGGTGGACCCGCTCGGGCTCGTGCTCAAGGCCGGCACCTGGTACCTCGTGGCCCGCACGGGGACCGGACCCGGACCCGCCGACGGCGGGCGCGCGGACGACCTGCGCACGTACCGGATCTCCCGGGTGCTGGAGCTGACCGCGCTGGACGAGTCGTTCGAGCGGCCCGTGGGGTTCGACCTGGCGGAGTTCTGGGCGGGCTGGTCGGAGCGGTTCGAGCGGCGGCTCTACCCGATGCGGGTGACGGTCCGGATGACGCCGGACGGGCTGCGCGGCGCCCGGGTGCTGCTCGGCCTGGCCGCCGCCCGCGAGCTGCGGGACGTCGAGCCGGAGGGGGAGTGGACGACCGTGCGGGTGCCGGTCGAGTCGCTGGAGCACGCCGCCGTGGACCTGCTCCGCCTCGGTCCCGAGGTGGACGTGGTCGAGCCGCCGGAACTGCGCGAACGCGTGATCGCCCGGATCGCCGCGATGGCCGCCGTCTACGGCCGGTGACCAGGTGGGGGGAGACGCCCCGGTGGCCCGCGAGCGCCTCCCCGTGCCGCGGACCGCTACCGCTCGAACGCGGTCGCGCCGCTGTAGTTGCAGATGGACGGGGCCATCACCTCGGCCGGGCTGCCCCAGCCCGCGCACTGGTACGAGGAGTGGCCGTACCAGTTGTGGCCGAACTCGTGCGCGGCCAGCAGGGCGTCGTCGTTCACGCCGCCCATGTAGAGCGCGATCCGCTGGCCCGCGCCCCAGTTGCAGCCCACCACCCGGCTGCCGCCGCCGCAGTCGGTGATGTAGCCGTTGCGGCACTCGACCGGGGTGCCGCTGGAGCTGCTCTCGGTCAGACCGCTCCACGCCCGCGCGCCGGCGCGGATGGCCGACGCGTACGGCGAGCAGGAGCTGAGGATCCGGTAGGTCCGGGCGTTGGGCACGGGCCAGGCCGCCGCCGTGGGCGGCGAGGCCAGCGCCGCGGGCGCCGCGGCCAATTCCACGACACTGGTGGCGTGCCCGTCGCCGGCGAACGCGCTCTGCGAATTCGGCGCGACCAGGACGGCGAGCACGAGCGCCAGCAGGGCAGGCGCCAGGAACACTTTCCTCACGGTGTTCGTCCTTTCGTGGGCAGGGAACTCGACGTGTGCAGGGACGTCGAAGCACCCGAAGTTACGAGCCCGTCGGACCCCGATCAACCGGTTCGAAAGGCAATTGACCGGCGCGGAACGATCAGTGTTGCGGCAGAGGCCAGGAAAAACCGGACTCCCGGAAGATCGGAAATAAATCGGGTGTGAATTTAACAGGTCGAATGGACGCGGTGGTGTCCTTCGTTCGGCGCGTTTCGCCGCGCCGCCGCCACGCGCCGCAGCCGTCACGACCGGGG
>NZ_JBHYXZ010000142.1:13558-19225 GCF_042752395.1 Actinosynnema sp. NPDC059335
TCTGTGGGGGGGGGGGTGTGCGCGCGCCCCCCCCCCCGCGCGCGCGCCGACCCCGGGGGGGGGGGGGGCCGCCGCCGGGCGGCCTGCCGCCGTTCGGGTGCCGGGTCGGGGCGGACCGGTCGCGGTGGGCAGCCGAGGGAACCTCGGATCCGGCCGGTGCGCCGGTCGGGGCGGGCGAGCGGCGGCCGGCGGGACACCGGGATCCGGCCGAGCAGCGCGGTCGGCGCGCCGACGGCGGCGGCCGGGGCGGAGCGGCTAGTCGGCCGACAGGAGTTGGCCGAGGGCGGCGTCCACGCCGCGACCGTCCGCGACCACCGACAGCGTGCCGCCGGTCGAGCGGGCCAGTTCGGACAGCGGCTCGCGTTCCGGGTCCGGGCCGAGCGCGATCACGCTGATCGCGATGTCCTTGCCCGGCTGCCTGGCCGAGGCCAGCGCCTCCGTCAGCTCCCCGAACGTGAGGCCGCCGTCGTTCACGCCGTCGGTCAGCACCACGATCCGGTTGCGCTTGCCCTCCTGGTAGTCGGCCAGCATCCGCTCGTACAGCGCGAGCACGCTGGTGTAGAGCTGGGTCGCGCTGCGCGGTTCCAACCGCGCCACGCCGTCCAGCAGCGCCTGTCGCTGGGTCGCGACCGGGCCGGTGGCCACGAGCTGCCGGTACGGCTTGTCCCCGTCGAGCTGCCGGGAGAACTCCCACAGCCCCAGCGACCCGGACACCGACCGGTTGACCTGCCCGGACAGCGCCTGCTTGACCCAGTCCATCCGGCTGCGGCCGTCGCCGCCGGGTTCCTCCATCGACTTGGACGTGTCCACCAGCACGGTGACGACCTGGCCGCCGTCCGCGGTGGCCCACGCGGCGGAGATCTGCTGGGCGGTGTTGGCGTCGGCGGGCGTGAGGGTGTCGGTGACGGCGGCCCAGCGGATGCCCGGCGACGGCTTCGGCCGCTCGGTCGTGGCCTCGACGCGCAGGCCCGCGGCGGCCAGGATCTTCTGCTGGTCGGGCTCGCGCAGGAACTCCCGGAACGCCTGCGCCGCGCGCACCTGCGCCTCGCCGACCCAGTCGCCCGCCAGCGGCACGAACGGGAAGTCGGCGATCGGCGTCGGCCCGCCCGCCGCCACCCCGTACAGCGGCTGCGACGGCGGCGTGCCGGTGTCCTTGCCGGTGTTGTGCCGGTACAGGTCCACCTCGAACACCGGCACCGCGCTGAACCCGGCCGCGTTCACCGCGGTGTCGTCGCCGAGCAGCTTCATCGCCTCCCACGTGCTCGCGGGGGTCTGCTCCGGCCGGGACGCCGCCAGCGCGCTCATCGTGCTCTTGACCGGGTCGAGCGCCAGCATCTCGGTCGTGACCGGGCCCTTGCCCTCGGGGCTCGCGCCGGCCAGCGCGGACTGCACGGCCATCGCGGTGGCCGTGTTCGTCGCCGGGTCCGGCATGGCGACGGTGAACCGGCCCCACTCGGGGTGCCCGAACCGGCCCCAGCCGTCCGCCGCGCCGGTCAGTTCGGGCAGGTCGGTCCACCGGAACCCGGAGCCGGACTGCACCGCCTGCGCCGGCTCCCGGGGCAGCGCGAGCAGCACGGGGCTCGCCGCGATCGACTCCGGCGCGGCCCCGAGCAGGGTGGCGTTCTGCGCGGTCAGCCGGTTGGCCCACAGCATCGAGTCGGTGACCCACGCGTGCGGGCGCTCGCCGAGCTTCCCGGCGTCCCAGCCCTGGGTCAGGCCCTGGAGCACGACCTCGGAGTCGATGGACTGGACCTCGACCTGGATGCAGTGGTCGTAGACCACGGGCCGCTGCTCGCTCCACGCCTCGGCGACCTGCTTGACCGCCTCGGCGACGCTGGGCGTCGACGCGATCCGCAGCAGCGCGTCGCCCTCGTTGCAGTCGCCCGCCTGGGCGGCCGCGCGGCGTTCCACGATCCCGCCGACCCAGGTCCAGCCGACCCACCCGAGCGCCACGAGGACCACCAGGCCGACGATGGCCACCGGCCATTTGGCGATGCCGCGCCGCACCTTCGTCCGCAGCGCGCGGTGTCGAGACATCGTCTTCCTCTCAGCGTCCGACCGAACACGGCTGGCGAATCCCGACCGGCGTCAAACTAACAGGTGACACCTGGTGCGGGGGTGAAGTCACGCCAGGTCATCGAGTGGTGACGGGAACCGCCGAGAGCACGCGGAGCAGGTCGATCAGCCGCGCCCTCAGCGGCGCGGCGGCCTCGGCGAACGCGCTCTGCTGCCGCACGTACTCGGCCCGGCCTTCGGGGGTCTCGATCGGCACCGGCCCGTAGCCGAGCCCGGCCAGGTCGTACGGGCTGGCCCGCATGTCCAGCTCGCGGATGCGCACGGTCAGCTCGAAGCAGTCCGCGACCAGCTCCGACGGCGTGGCCGGGTCGAGCTTGTAGGCCCACTTGAACAGGTCCATGTTCGCGTGCAGGCAGCCGGGCTGCTCCAGCTCGACCTGCGTCTCCCGGGTCGGCTGGAGCGCGTTGCGCGGCCGGGCGTCGGGGGTGAAGAAGCGGAACGCGTCGAAGTGCCCGCACTGCACCCGCTGCGACTCCACCACCCGGTCGGTGCCCTCGCTGCCCAGCCGCAGCGGCCACGCGTTGTGCCGCACCTGGTCCGGCCGCTGCCGGTAGACCATCGCCCACTCGTGCAGGCCGAAGCAGCCCAGGCGGGGAGCCCGGCCGGCGGTCGCGGTGAGCAGCCGGCCCGCGAACGCGATCGTGTTGGCGCGTTCCCGGGCGAACGCCTCGACGTCCAGCGTCACGCCGTCCGGGGTGCGCCGGTACAGCGGCCACCGCAGGTAGGCGTCCGCCGCGTCGCCCTCCAGGACCACGCCCGGACCTGGGTGCCAGCGCTCCAGCCGCGACGGGCGGTGCGAGTAGTACGAGAACAGGAAGTCCATCACCGGGTGCTTGCGGCCCGCGGCCTTGCGCTCGTGGTGCGGGCCGGTCCACCGCCGCACCCGCTCGGCGTGCGCGTCCCGGCGCGCGGTCCACTCCGCTTCGGACAGCACGACCCCCACGTCACCAGGGTACTTCGGGCCGGCCGGCGACCCGCGCGAGGTCTGCGGGTTGAGCCCTCGCTAAATCGTGTGGCCGTGCCGGGTCTTCTTGGCAGGGTGGCGGTCATGTCCAGGGGGTGGGTGCGGCTGCAGGCCGTCGCGGTGTCGGGTTCGGTGGCCGAGGGGCTGATGTTGGCGGTGTTGCCGTGGATCGCGGCGGCGATCACCTCGGACCCGAGGCGGCTGTCGCTGGTCAACGTGGTGGGCCAGGCGCCGTGGCTGTTGTTCTCGCTGTTCGCGGGCGTGCTGATCGACCGGGTGCGGCGCAGCGCGGTGCTCGCGTCGGCCTACGCGGTGCAGGCGTGCGCGGCGCTGGCGCTCGCCGTGGCGGGCGTGGCGGACGCGCTGAGCCTGCCGTTGCTGCTGGTGGTGGCGTTCGTCGTGACGTCGGCGCAGGTGCTCGGGGACGGGGCGAGCGGCGCGCTCGTGCCGGAGGTGGTGGAGCCGGCCCGGTTGGCGACGGCGAACACGCGGCTGATGGTGATCGACCGCGGGGTGGTGCAGTTCGCGGTGCCGCCGGCGGCCGGGTTCCTGGTCGCGTTCGGCCTGGGCACGCCCGCGTGGGTGGCGTTCGGGGCCGCGGTGGTGGCGCTCGTGCTGGTGCGGGGGCTGCGGTCGGCTCCGGCGACGCCGTCGGCCAAGCACCCGCTGCGCGACATCGGCGAAGGGCTGCGGTTCCTGGTCGGGACGCGGCTGCTGCTGGCGATCACGGTCTCGGTGGCGCTCGGGTCGTTCGCGGCGAGCGCCACGATGGCGATGTTCGTGCTGTACGCGAAGGAGCTGCTGGGGCTGGGCTCGGTCGGGTACGGCGTGATGCTCGCGGTGATGGCGGCCGGGTGGGTGGTGTCGTCGCTGTTCGTCGGGCGGGTGGTGGACCGGCTCGGCTACGCGTGGTCGATGCGGCTGGCGCAGGTCGGGATGGTGGTCGGGCTCGCGCTGATCGCCGTGCTGCCGCCGTGGGCGTGGGCGATCGGGGTGGTGATGTTCGCCGAGTCCGCGATCGTGATGGTGTGGAACGTGTGCTCGCAGTCGAGCCGCCAGCGCTTCACCCCGCCCGCGCTGCTCGGCCGGGTGCTGACGAGCCACCGGGCGCTGGCCTGGGGCCTGACGCCGCTGGGCGCGCTGGCCGGCGGCTTCGTGGCCGCCGGGTTCGGGCTGCGGGCGGTGTGGGTGATGGGCGCGCTCGTGCAGGTCGGGGCGCTGGTCACGTCGTGGCGCTACCTCTCGCCGCGCGCGTTCCGCGAGGCGGAACTGGTCGCGGCGGGCCGCTGACGAGGGGCGAGGGTAGGTGCTCGGCGGGCGCACGGGTGGGGCGGGCGGACACCGGTTCGTGCCGGACCCGGGCCGGCGGGCCGCTGACGGGCGTGCGGTTCGGGCCGTGGGCTGTCGAGCCGCCGACGGGTGCCGGCCCGAGCCGGTGACCGGTCCGGTTCGTGCCGAACCGGGGCCGGCCCGCCGGACGCCCTCAGAGCGGGGGGATCAGGCCGGGGAACTTGCGGGCGCCCGCGCAGTGCGGGCACTCGCGGCCGTTGTCGACGGTGCGCGGCGTGCCGCCGATCACGGCCGAGGTCGGGTTGGCGATGAACCCCGCGCCGCCGCACAGGTGGCAGATGGTGCGCGGCTCGGAGGTCACGCCGAACAGGTCGTCCTCGTCCTCTTCGTCATCGTCGTCGAAGCCGTCCTCGTCCTCGTCCGGGTCGAAGTCGTCCTCGTCGTCATCCTCGCGCGGCTCCACGTGACCAACCGTAGTCGGGTGGGACCGGCGGCGCGTCGCCGGCCGGTCCCCCAGCCTCAGGGCTGCTGCCCCGCCTGGTCCACCACGGCCTGCTCGACGATCGCGTGGAAGTTCGTGCCGAGCAGCTCGTAGGTCTCCGCGTCGAACACGATCACCACCGGCTTCGCCTCGGGCGACGACCCCGCCGGCACCGGCCACGTGATGCCCACCCCGGCCCGGCCCGCCGCGTCCCGCGCGTCCGGCACCACGGACAACCCGGGCACCCGGGCCGCCGCCTCGTACAGCGCGGCCCTCGACGCCGGCGGCAGGAGGTCCTCGTTGATCAGCGCCAGCACGTCCTTGCCGCGCGCGTTGACGCTGCCCGGCTCGCCGCCGGCGTTCGCGTCGAGGTAGGCCAGCATGCCGTCCACGTCGGTGGGGAGGTCGGAGCGGTAGGCGGGCCTCGGCTCGCACGGCTCGGTGACGCCGGGCAGCGGGTCGGGGCCCTTGTGGACGGCCATCCGCCCGTCCCGGCAGCCGGGCATCGGCGTGGTCGTGCCGTCGCCGTGGTTCAGCAGCCCGTCCCGGGTGCCGTCGACCGACAGCCAGATCTCCCGCTCCGCCGTGCCGTCCCCGGTGCTGCGGGTGTAGACGAACTGGTCGGGCCGGGGCGCGGCGGCCGGGTCGGCGCGGGCCGCCTCGGCGGCGAAGGACAGCAGCCGCACCGAGTCCGTCACCGGCCGGACCTCGCCCTCCGACGGGCCGGCGGACGTGGCCGCGGCCTGGCCGCCCGGTGTCGTTTCACCGGACGGGAACAGCGTGACCGCCGCGGCCACGGCCGCCGCCCGGCCGGTCGCCCCCCCGCCGGGCGGCCCATGCCGGGACCGGCCCCCGC
>NZ_JBHYXZ010000142.1:19235-19989 GCF_042752395.1 Actinosynnema sp. NPDC059335
CGGGGGCGGGGGCCGGGGGCGGCGCCGCGCCCCCCGGGTGTTGATCCCCGGCGGCGCCCCGGGGCCCCCCCGGGCCCCCGGCCCCCCGCCAGGCCGATCGCCGCCGCGCCGGCCGGCACATGCCGGGACCGGCCCCGGCGCGGTCGCCCCGCGCCCCGCGCCGCGACCCCGGCGAGGAACGCCGCCCGCGCGGGGGCCAGCGCCGCCTCGTCCGGCAACGGCGTCCCGTCACCCAGTTCGCGCACCAACCGCAGCTCATCCATGGTTCAGCAACTCCTCGACCTCGGTGGGGTTCTGCCCGCCCAGCGCCTGCCTGACCTGGCGACGGGCCCGGTGCAGCCGGGACCGCACCGTGCCGACCGGGATCGCCAACGCGGCGGCGACCTCCTCGTAGCTCAGGTCCTCCCACGCGACCAGCAGCAGCACGTCGCGGTCCCCGGCGGACAGCGCGCCCAGCGCGCCGGTCAGCGACGACCGCAGCGCGCCCGCGGTCACCTCGGCGGCGACGCGGTCCGCGTGGTCCTGCTCGACCGGGTCGCCGCCGGTCGCGCGGTAGCGGCGGGCCTCCTGCCTGCGGTGCTGCCCGACGAGGTTGGTCGCGATGCCGTACAGCCACGGCCGCGCCCCCGGCCGGGTCCGGTCGTAGCGCTCCCGCTTGTCGAACGCGGTGAGGTACGTGGCGGGGTCGAGGTGGTCCGCGACCGGGGGGGCGCTCCGGCGGGCGCGGTGGCCCCGGGTGTGGGGCGCGGGGCGG
>NZ_JBHYXZ010000142.1:19999-21084 GCF_042752395.1 Actinosynnema sp. NPDC059335
GGGCGCCCGCGAGCCCACCCACCCCCGCCCCCCCCCCCCCGGGCGCGCGGCGTGCGCGACCCTGTGTCCGGACCGCGGTGGGAACCGCCACGGCGCCGCGGACCCCCGCGACCTGGTCGCCGAGCCTGCGCGCGAGGTAGCGCCGGATGTGCGGCGCGTGCCGGTCGAAGAGCGCCGCGAACTCGTCCGGCCGGCGGCGCGACCGTTCGATGATCTCGGCGTCGGTGGGTGGTGTCATGGTGGCCTTTCGGGCTGGTCCCGTGGCGGGCGGTCACCTGTTCTCCGCCGCCGGGCCGGATCGGGTTCACGGTGTGAGCGGAAGTTGACCGGTGTGTGAGAGGCCCCCGATAGCAAGGAGATCCACACAGCATCAGGGGGAACAAGTGGACAAGGTGAACGCGGTGCCGCGCCGGCGTCCCGTCGGCGCGGTCGAGAGCCGGATCCTCACCACGCCGGTGGGGCTGGCGTTCCCGCGGGACGTCACGTTCGAGACCTGGGAGCAGGCGGGGCAGAGGATCGCGCGCATCGCCAGCTCGTCGGCGTGGTACCTCGGCGACTGGCTGGTCTTCGGCCAGGACAAGTACACCGACCGCTACCGCCGGGCGGTCGAGGCGGTGGGGCTCGACTACCAGACGCTGCGCAACTACGCGTGGATCGCGCGCAAGTTCGACCCCTCCCGCCGCCGCCGCGGCCTGCCGTTCCAGCACCACGCCGAGGTCGCCGCGCTGCCGCCGGCCGAGCAGGACCGGTGGCTCGACCGGGCCGAGCGCGAGGGCTGGTCCCGCACTGTGCTGCGGCGGGCCCTGCGGGACAGCCGCCACCCCGGCTCGAAGCCGCTGCGCGCGGTGATGCCGCGGGTCAGCGCGGCCGGCGAGGCGGTGGACCGGTGGCGGCGGGCCGCGATGGCCGCCGACACCGACTTCGAGGCGTGGGTCGTGGCCGCCCTCGACCGCGCCGCGGACCGCGACCTGGAGCTGGTCAGCGTGCCCCCGCTGGAGGAGCCGCCGGCGGCGCGGGAGGTCCTGGAGCTGCCCGCGGTGCGGCCGGCGTCCTGACCGGCCGGGCGGTGGTGCGGACGTCCGCAC
>NZ_JBHYXZ010000143.1:0-20945 GCF_042752395.1 Actinosynnema sp. NPDC059335
GGCGGGGCGCGCGGGGGTGGGGCGCCCCCGGCCCCGCGGGCGGGCACCCCCCACCGGCTCAGCCGACGCGGCAGGAGAGGCTCGGCCAGCTCCAGTTGCCGTTGTGCTGGATGGTGAAGCCGAACACGTTGCCGTTGCCGTTCGGCCGCGCGGTCATCACGTTGCCGCTGGAGTCCCAGGTCGGGCTGGTGTTCCAGGTGGCGATGATCTTCTGCGGCGAGCTGACGGTGACCGTCACGATCCAGTTGTTCGTGCCCGAGACGGTGACCTGGCCGTTGAAGCGGTCACTCCACTTCTGGCCCTCGGAGTACGTCGCGGTGCAGCCGGCCGGGTTCGTCGGCGACGTGGTGGTCGGCTCGCCCGAGGTCGGCGTGGTCGGCGTGGTCGGGACCGACGTGCCGGCGGCGTTCAGGGCGTTCAGCACCGAGGTGTAGGCGGCCTTCTTGTTGCCCGAGCCGTCGAACAGCAGCGGGGTGCCCGAGGCGCGCCACGAGTCGCTGTCGCGGATGCCCCACACGGTGATGCCGGTGCAGCGGGTCACGGCGAGGCACGCCTGGACGACGCCCTGGTACTGCTGGGCCTGCGAGCTGCCCGAGCCCTCGATGTCCAGCTCGGTGATCTGGACGTCGACGCCGAGGTTGGCGAAGTTCTGCAGCGTGGTGTGGTAGTTGGAGGGGACGGGGTTGCCGCTGTTGAAGTGGGCCTGGAAGCCGACGCAGTCGATCGGCACGCCGCGGGACTTGAAGTCCTGGACCATGCGGTAGACGCCCTGGGTCTTGGCGTGCGACCAGTTGTCGGTGTTGTAGTCGTTGTAGCAGAGCTTGGCGTTCGGGTCGGCGGCGCGGGCGGCGCGGAACGCGGCCTCGATCCAGTCGTTGCCGGTGCGCTGCAGGTTGGAGTCGCGGCGACCGCCGCTGCTGCCGTCGGCGAAGGCCTCGTTGACGACGTCCCAGGCGTAGATCTTGCCGCGGTAGTAGGTGGCGACCTGGGTGACGTGGTTCAGCATGGCCTGGCGCAGGGAGGAGCCCTCCATGCGCTGCATCCAGCTCGGCTGCTGGGAGTGCCAGGCCAGGGCGTGGCCGCGGACGCGCTTGCCCTGGTTGCGGGCGTGGTTGACGATCCGGTCGGCGTTGCCGTAGCTGAACTGGCCCTGGTTGGGCTCGGTCGCGTCCATCTTCATCTCGTTCTCGGCCGTGACCATGTCGAACTCACGGTTGAGAATGTTGACGTAGGTGGAGTCGCCCAGCTTGTTGGCGGCGACGGCGGTGCCGAAGTAGCGGCCGCTCTGCTGCGCCGCCGCGGCGAGCGTGGAGGCGGCACCGCTGGCGGGCGACGCCACGAGGACCGCGGCGCCCGCGGCTGCGGCCACCAGTGTCGACACGAGTGCGACTCGTGAGACTGACTTCGCTGTCAGCGTCATGTTCGGCGCTTTCTGGGGAGCACCCGCGAACGCGCGGGTGGGACGGGTGGGTTCGGGCGGCCGACGGCTCGCCCGGTGCGGGTGGCCGACGCTTCCCGTGGCCACCCGCCGCTCGGTCCGAAACGTTAAGCAGTATTAACCGAAACAGTTTGGGCAATCAAGGCCCCACTGAACCCACCAGCGTCCCGTTCTCCGGGCATGAACCTCCTGGGTGGTCGGTCAAGGCGGATCTTGGTCTGCGACAAAATCCGCTGGTTGACGGCTGGTTAAGCGGTTCGGTTCCTGATCGTTTCCGTTACGCTGTGCAGTGCCTCGGCGACGGAAAATTTCGAGAAGATTCGAAACAAATTTCGCAAATTTCGGCTGCCCAGGTGCTCTTGCACGATGGATTCCATGCCGGTCAGGGGGTGGTCAGGTCGAACTGCCGCACGGTCACCGCGCCGCCCAGGGCCTGGGTGGCGAAGTTGAAGACGCCGAAGCGGTAGCCCATGAAGAACTGCCAGGTGTTGTTCAGCGTGAACGTCGGCCCGAGCGAGGTGAAGTTCACGCCGTCCGTGCTGTAGGAGAACCGGGCGACGCGGCCGGACCCCGGCCGAATGTCCGCGTTGGCCCTCAGCCAGATCCGGCCGCCGCTGACCGCGGCGCTCGCCGCCTCGGTGCCGGTGCTGGTGGTGCGCCAACTGCCGTCCATGGCCAACCCGGTGGTCATGACCACGCGGGTCTGGCCGTTGTCGCGCCGGACGCCGATCCAGGCCGACGACTGGCGCAGCATCGCCAGGCCGGTCCGGTCGCCGTCGCGCATGGCGCTGTAGTCGAGCTGGACGGTGGCGGTGGACGTCGGGCCCTGGATGCGGTGGGTCAGGGTGTTGCGGGCGGCGTACAGGTCGTTGGTGACGGTGGCGGTCTGCAGGGTCAGGCCGTTGTTCACCGAGTACCGGGACGTGTCCGGGTCGTGGTTCCACTCCCACTGCGGGCCGAGCGCGGTGCCCGCGAACGTGTCCGTGCCGGTGAGGGGCTTGACCGGCCGGGTGGGCAGCGGCGAGGGGTAGTTCACGCCCCACCGGCCGTTGACCGTCTGGAGCGTCGGCCACCCGTCCGCGGTCCACGTGATCGGCGCGAGCGCCGGCACGCGGCCGCCGGGGTAGGCGTCCACGAACGACATGTAGTACCAGGCCCCGGTCTGCGTCTGCACCAGGCCGCCCTGGTGCGGCACGCCGCCGCCGGAGATCGGGCCGGGCAGGTCGAGCAGCACCTGCCGCACGGTGTAGGGGCCGAAGGGCCCGTTGTCCGACTTCAGCACGTACTGGCCGTTGGCGGGCCTGGTCAGCCAGATGTAGTAACTGCCGTTGCGCTTGTAGAACCGGGCGCCTTCCAGGGTGCCGATGTTCGACGGCGTCTGGAACACCTGCTGCGCGCGGACCTGGCTGCGCCCGTCGGCGGACAGCTGCGCGACGCTGATGGTCGAGTTGCCGTACGCGACGTACATCGTGTCGTTGTCGTCGATGAGCATGCCCGCGTCGTAGTAGCAGTTGTCGATCTGGGCGTGCCGGTTCCACGGGCCCTCGACGCTGGTCGCGGTGTAGATGTAGGTGTCGTTGAAGTCGATGCACCCGGCCCAGTAGTACGTGCGGTTGCTCGGCCGGTACTGCAACGTCGACGCCCAGATCCCGTTGACGTACGCCCGCTGCCCGTTGGTCAGGTCGTACTTGGTCCCGAAGTCCAGGGACGGCACCGAGTGCCCGGCGAACTCCCAGTTGACCAGGTCGTAGGAGCGCAGGATCGGCGCGCCGGGCGAGTAGTGCATCGTGGACGCGGTCATGTAGTAGGCGTCCCCGACGCGGATGACCTCGACGTCGGCGAAGTCCTGCCACACCACCGGGTTGGTGTACTGGCCGCCCGGCTGCTGCGGGGTCGTGGTCGTGGTGGTGGGCTCGCCGCTGCCGCCGACGCGCACGAGCTGCCACTGCTGGTTCGCGCCGCCCCAGTCCGAGTACTGGACGACGTTGGCGCCGTCCGCCGTGGAGGCGTTCTGCACCTCGACGGCCTTGTTGCTGTTGCGGTTGATCAGCCGCACGTACCCGCCGTCCGAGTCGGCCAGCCGGAACTGCTGGTTCGTGCCGTTGCCGTCGGCCCACTGGACGATCGACGCGCCGTCGGCGGTGGAGAAGTTGTAGACGTCGAGCACCTTGCCGGAGTGGCGCGACTTCAGCCGGTAGTAGCCACCGCCGGAGTCCACGAACTGCCACTGCTGGTTGTTGCCGTCGTTGCGCGCCCACTGCGTGATGCGCCCGCCGTCGGCGGTCGAGAGGTTGTAGACGTCGAGCGCCTTGCCGCTGTTGCGGTTCACCAGCACGTACCACGCGTTGGTGTCCACAGTGGCCGCGGAACCCGTCGCCGCGCCGAAGACGACCACCACGCCGCCGAGCACGACCGCGGCCAGCACCGCGGCCATCCGCGACAACCGGCCGCGACGGCGCGCGGACCGCCGCGGGAGTTCATCCGGGACGGACATGACTGCTCCTCACCCGCCGCGTCGGGGCGGCGTCACAAGGGTGGAGCCCCCGCACGCCGTGCGGGGGCTCCGGATCGGTCAACAAGGGGGGAGCGGCGGGGTTGGCCCGCCGTGCGGGGCAGGGCGTCGGGTCAGCCGACCCGGACGAGCTGCCACTGCTGGTTCGCGCCGTTCCAGTCGGAGTACTGGACGACGTTGGCGCCGTCCGCGGTGGAGGCGCCCTGCACCTCGACGGCCTTGTTGCTGTTGCGGTTGATCAGCCGGTAGTAGCCGCCGGACTCCACCGCGCGGAACTGCTGGTTCGTGCCGTTGCCGTCGGCCCACTGGACGATGGAGCCGCCGTCGGCGGTGGAGAAGTTGTAGACGTCGAGCACCTTGCCCGACAGCCGCGACTTCACCCGGTAGTAGCCGCCGCCCGAGTCGACGAACTGCCACTGCTGGTTGTTGCCGTTGTTGCGGCTCCACTGCGTGATGCGCGCGCCGTCGGCGGTGGAGAGGTTGTAGACGTCGAGCGCCTTGCCGCTGTTGCGGTTCACCAGCACGTACCACGCGGTCGTGTCGATCCCGGTCGGCGGCTGGGTGGTGCCGCCGTTGAGGGCGTTGAGCACGGAGGTGTACGCGGGCTTCTTGTTGCCCGAGGCGTCGAACAGCAGCGGGTTCTGACCGGTGCGCCACGAGTCGCTGTCGCGGATGCCCCAGACCGTGATGCCGGTGCAGCGCGCGACCGCCAGGCACGCCCGCGTCACGTCGGCGTACGCGTTGGCCTGGTTGGAGCCGGAGATGTCCAGCTCGGTGATCTGCACGTCCACGCCGAGGTCGGCGAAGCGCTGCAGGTTGGCCTGGTAGTCCGACGGCGCGGAGTTGGTCAGGTGGGACTGGAAGCCGACGCAGTCGATCGGCACGCCCCGCGCCTTGAAGTCGCGCACCATGTTGTAGATGCCGGTCGACTTCGCGTTGATGCCGTCGGTGTTGTAGTCGTTGTAGCACAGCTTCGCGCCCGGGTCGGCCGCGCGGGCCGTGCGGAACGCGACCTCGATCCAGTCGTTGCCGGTGCGCTGCAGGTTCGAGTCACGCCGCCCGCCGCTGCCGCCGTCGGCGAACGCCTCGTTCACCACGTCCCAGGAGTGGATCTTGCCGCGGTAGTAGGTCGCGACCCGGGTGATGTGGTTGACCATGGCCTGCCGCAGCGCCGAGCCCTCCATGCGCTGCATCCAGCCCGGCTGCTGGGAGTGCCAGGCCAGGGTGTGGCCGCGCACCTTCATGCCCCGGCTGATGGCGTGGTTGACGATCCGGTCGGCGTTGGTGAACGTGAACTGGCCCTGGTTGGGCTCCGTCGCGTCCATCTTCATCTCGTTCTCGGGGGTGACGCTGTTGAACTCGCGGTTCAGGATCGTCGTGTACGTGCTGTCGCCGAGCCTGCCCGCCGCGACGGCGGCGCCGAAGTACCGGCCCTTCTCGGCCGCCGCGGCCCCCAGCGTCGTGCCCGCCTGGGCCTGCCCGGTGAACGCGACCGCCATCATCGTGGCGACGAGTCCCGTGACGAGCAGCAACGCCGTTGTTCTCGGCCGCCGCGCGGGCGTCGGCCGATTGACCGCTCGTGTCGATTGAGTCATCACATGTCCTCACGGATCAGAACACCGCGGGCACGGTCGCCGCGCGGTGGCAGGGTGCCGCCGGTGCGCGCACCGGCCGTCCGACCTCGAGTCCCAATGCGGGTGTTAACGCTAACAATTATGCGCTTGATCCTCCCCGCGGAAAAGGGAATGGCATTGGGTCGCAGTGGTCGTCACTGCGGGGCGCGCGTCGTACGACTCAGACTGTGGTCGATCGCACAGGCGTGGTCAAGGTGTTACGAAAATATTTCGTGCAGGTGAGCCCCGGTGTGGGTCCGGGAACCGCCGTTCGTCCGCTTTCCTGGAAAGATCGACGGGCCCTCGCGGCGGCGTGGTCAGTTCGAACGCCGTTCGACAGCGAATTCGGTCGAGTCGCTAACGTTAGCGCAAACATTTTTAGCAATGCGGAGCACTCTGGCCGCGGTCGCGGAAGTCGAGGTTCCGGATCACGTCGGCGGCCGCCCGGCGGTGCGACAGCAGGAGCACCAGGAGCAGCGGGGCGACCAGCAGCAGCGACCCGGCGCACAGCAGGGGCACGTCCGTGCCCCAACGCCCCTGGAACGCGCCGAGCGCGCCGGCCGCCGTGCGCCGGGCCGGGTCGTCGACCAGGACGATGGCGAGCAGGAAGTGGTTCCACGTCCAGACGAGCAGCAGCACGGCCAGCGCCGACACCGCCGGGCGGGCCAGGGGCAGGTGCACCCGCCGGAACACCGCCCACGGCCCCGCGCCGTCCAGCCGGGCGCTCTCGGACAGCTCCGGCGGCACGCCCGCGAAGTGCGCCCGCGACCACAGCACCGCGACCGGCAGGTGCACCGCGACCAGCGCCGCCACCAGCCCGAACCGGGTGTCCAGCAGCCCCAGGTCGCGCACCTGGTGGTACAGCGGTGTGACGACGGCCTCCAGCGGCAGCACCAGGCCCACCGCGAACAGGCCGAACACCAGGCGGTGGCCGGCGAACCGCAGGCGCCCGAGCGCGTAGCCTGCGGGCACGGCCAGGACCAGCGTCAACGGCACCGCGGCCAGCGCGACCAACCCGCTCGACGCCAGCAGCGCGGGCACCCGCCCGGACCGGAACGCCGTCGCGAAGTTCGACCAGTGCGGCTCGTCCGGCCAGGTCAGGCCCGGCGGGTAGGTCCCCGGCGGGTGCAACGCGGTCACGAAGAGGTCGGCGAACGGCGCCAGCGTCACCACCACCAGCAGCGCCGGCGCCAGCCGGCCCGCGACCCGCTCCGCCCGGCCCGCCCTCACCGCGACCCGCTCCGCCCGGCCCGCCCTCACCGCGACCACCGCAGCACCGGCGCCACCACCGCGAGCACCAGCGCCATGAGCACCACGGCCAACGCCGACGCGAGCCCCACCTCCCGCTGGGCGAACGCGAGCTGGTACACCTCCAGGCCCGGCACCGACGTGGCGTCGCCCGGCCCGCCCTGCGTGGTCACGTAGACGACGTCGAAGCTCGCCAGCGCCGCGATCGCCGTCACGGTCACGCACACGCCCAGCTCACGCCGCACACCGGGCAGCGTCACGGCCCGCAACGCCTGCCAGAAGCCCGCGCCGTCCAGCCGCGCGGCCTCGTGCAGCGCGGGGTCGATGCGGTCCAGGCCCGCGAGCAGCAGCGTCGTGCACAGGCCCAGCAGCACCCACGCCCCGATCACCCCCACCGCCGCCAACGCCGTCGCCGAGTCGCCCAGCCACGCCCGCGTCAGCCCGCCCAGGCCCACCGCGTCCAGCAGCCGGTTCACCGCGCCCGTGGACGACAGCAGGAGGCTCCACGCGATGCCCGCCGCCACCAGCGGCACGGCCTGGGGCAGGAGCAGCACCGCGCGCACCGGCCCGCCCGCCCTCGTGCGCCGGAGCACCGCCGCGGCCAGCAGGCCGAGGGGCACGGGGATCCCGGTGAAGAACACGATCAGCAGGAGCGCGTGGCCGAGCGCCCCGCACAGGTCGGGGTCGGTGAGCACCCGGCGGTAGTTGTCCCAGCCCACCCAGGTGGACGGGCCGACGCCGTCCCACCGGTACAGCGAGTACCG
Organism: Actinosynnema sp. NPDC059335; assembly: GCF_042752395.1. Lineage (NCBI taxonomy): Bacteria > Bacillati > Actinomycetota > Actinomycetes > Pseudonocardiales > Pseudonocardiaceae > Actinosynnema > Actinosynnema sp. NPDC059335. The sequence continues at coordinate 7,576 of NZ_JBHYXZ010000143.1, forward strand.
GACCGTCGAGGCCAGCGGCCGGAGCACGAACACCGCGTACACCGCGAGCGCGGGCAGCACGAACAGCCAGCCGGCCGACCGGGACGCCGCCGACCTCACCCGTCGACCTGGTCGGCGTAGTCGGCCTGCACGCGGGCCAGCAGCTCCTCCGGCCCCAGCTCGCCCGCGGCCAGCTCCTGCAACCGAGGCGTCCAGCTCTCGGCCAGGATCGCGCCGGTGGCGTTGGCGATGAAGTCCATGCCCGTGCCGTCCGCGACGAGTTGGGAGGCGGCGGCGAGCGTGGCGGCCGTGACCGAGCCCGGCTCGACCGGGGGCAGCGGCGCGTCGGCCGGGCCGAGGGGGAGCGACCCGCCCACCCGCACGGTGGTCTCGCGCGCCACCGGGTCGGTGACCGCCCAGTTCAGGAAGTACGCGGCGCAGTCGGGGTGCGCCGCGCCCGCCGGCACGCCGAACGTCGGCGGGCCGGACATGGCCGACCGGGGGTCGCCCGCCCGCACCGGGGGCACGAGGAAGAACCCGACCCGGCCGGGCATCCGCCGGTCGAGCGCCGCCGACTCCCAGTCGCCGTCCAGCATGAACAACGCCCGCCCCGAGGTGAACCGGTCGATCATCCGCGCGTAGTCGGTGGCGTTGAGGTCGGCGTCGAAGTACCCGGCGCGCAGCCACCGCTGGAGGTGCCGCGCGGCCTCGGTGTTCGCCGGCGTGTCGATCCGCGCCCCCGGGACCTGGAAGATCCAGTCGTCGATGGCCGACGGCGAGCCGTAGGCGGCCATGAGGCCCTGCAAGGGGAACGCGAGCCCGGCCGTCGCGCCCGCGTTGAAGCTCGCCAGCGGCGTGATGCCCGCGTCCTTGGCCCGCGCCAGGGCGTCGTCGAACTCGGCCAGCGTCGCCGGCTCCCGGAACCCGATCCGCGCGGCCAGGTCCTTGTTGTAGAACACGCCGGTCACGCTGGTGGAGAACCCCATCGCGTAGAGCGGACCCGCGCCGCGCGGCCGCCCGCCCGGGGCGACCCGCATCGGCCGCAGCTGCGCCGCGGGCCAGTCGTCCCAGCCGAACCACGCCGCGTAGCCGTCGAGGTCGCGCAGCAGCCCGTCGCCGACCAGGTCGGACACCTGTGGCAGCCGCACCAGGTCCGGCGGGTTGTCCGCGAGCAGGCGCGGCGCGTTGCGGGTCAGCACCGCGTACTGCTCCTCGCGCACGTCCCAGGTCACGTTCGGGTGCTGCCGGGTGAACTCGTCGGCGAGGGCCTTCGCCAGCGGGAAACCGGTCTCGAAGCGGGCCCGCAGCACCACCGGCCCGGCGCCGCAACCGGGGTCGGACACCGGCGTCGCCGACGTCCCGGCGGGGTCCGGGCGGTCGCCGCCGGGCGCCGCGCACCCCGCCAGGAGCGCCGCGGCCACCGCGGCGACGGCGATCGCCCGCGGGCCGGATCGTCGGGGCAAAGTGTTCTCCTCGCTTGAGCTAAATCGTGTTAGCCTCCCGGAGTTTCGAGACGGCACGACGCGGTGTCAAGGACCGCGAGTGTCCCTTGAGGACGGAGGACCGCCGTGGGGCGACGACGCGTCACGCTGGCCGACGTGGCCGCGGCGACCGGTGTCTCGACCACCACCGTGTCGCTCGTGCTGGCCGGTCGCGGCCGCGACTTGCGCATCTCCGAAGAGGTGGAGCAGCGGGTGCGCTCGACCGCGCAGGAACTGGGCTACCGGCGCAACACCCTGTCGGTCGGCCTGCGCACGGGGCGCACCCAGACGATCGGGTTCGTGTCCGACACCGTGGCGTCCTCGCTGCTGGCCGGGAACATGATCAAGGGCGCGCTGGAGGCCGCGCACCGGCGGGGGTGCATGCTGTTCTTCGGCGAGACCGGCGGCGACCCGGACGTCGAGCGCGCCCTGATCGAGGCGATGCACGACCACCGGGTCGACGGCATCATCTTCGCCGCCATGTACACCCGGAAGGTGGCCGTGCCCGAGGGCTTGGACCACGGGCCGGCCGTCCTGCTCAACGCCCTGCCGACGACGTACTCCCCGGTGCCCGCCGTGCTGCCGGACGAGGTGGAGGCGGGGCGGGCCGCCGCCCGCGTGCTCGTGGAGGCCGGCCACCGCGACGGAGTCCACGTGGTCGGCGCGGGTCCCGGGCTCGAGGACGTCCCGCCGAACAGCATCGCCGCCCGCGAGCGGCTGATCGGCATGCGCCAGGTGTTCGGCGCGGCCGGCGTCGGGGTGGTGAGCGCCCACCAGTGCCCGAAGTGGATGCCGGAGGACGGCTACGACACCACCCGGGGACTCCTGCGCCGCCACCGCCCGAAGGCGCTGGTGTGCCTGAACGACCGGCTCGCGTTCGGCGCCTACCAGGCGCTCGCCGACGCCGGGCTGTCCGTTCCGGACGACGTCTCCGTGGTGTCGTTCGACGACCACCCCATCGCGTCCTGGGTGCGGCCGCGCCTCACCACCGTCGCCCTCCCGCACGAGCAGCTCGGCGCGAAGGCGGTGGAGGTGCTCTTCTCCGCGCCCGAGCGGCGCAGGCGCGGCAAGGGCGCGCTCGTGGTGCACCGCGTCCCCATGTCCGTGCGGGTCGGCGAGTCGGTCAGGTCGCTGGTCGAGCCGGCGGGGCGGACCGGCCGACCGGGTTCTGTTCACGTTCACAAGGGCAATTGATCCGGCGCTGCCGTTCAATGGGCTGAACGGAGCAATTTCCGGCAAAATTCCGTCTAGCTGGGCAAATCGGATCAAGGTGACCTGGCATTCGCGTGGTCCGGACGTGATCGAGCTAAAGTGAGCGCTCACAACTTTAGCTTTGACCGGGCTGTCGGGGCGCGGTTACATTGGCGTGACGATCAAGGCCGCTCCGCGCCGGACGCGACCCCGTCCCGCCGCCGGGCGTCGTCGTGCAGGCCGTCGATGATGACGTGGGGAAGTCCGATGCGACGCAGTCCGCTGTCACCCCGGGAAGGCTCGGCGAAGCCCGGCCGTGCGCGCGGACCGGCCGCGTCCGGGTCGGGCGCGCCGTCGGCTCCACCGCGGCGGGTCCCGCGTCGCGGCCGACCGGCGGGTGCGGCCCGGCCGGGCTCCCGGTCGTCGGCCCCACCGTGGATGGCCCGCCGCCAGGCGGCTGTGGACCGGCTCGTCGGTCCGTCGCCGAACGTGCGACCGCTCGCGGACCGCGAGCGCACCGGCCCCGACCGCCCGTCGTCACGTCCCGGCCGACCGGAGTTCCCGACCCCTCGGCCGGGCTGAGCGGCACGCCCGCCGCCGGGGTGCGCCGCCGACCCGACCGCCGCGACCGGCTTCCCGACGTCCCTCCCGGAGGTTCCGCGATGAGATCGACGCTGTTGTCCCCGGTGATCCCCCGGCGCGCCCTCGCCGTGCTCGCCACCGTCCTCTGCGCGCTGGCCCTCGCGCCCGCGACGGCCCGGGCGGACAACCCGATCGTGCAGCACATCTACACCGCCGACCCGGCCCCGCTGGTCCACAACGGACGCGTGTACCTCTACACCGGACACGACGAGGACGGCTCGACCTGGTTCACCATGAAGGAGTGGCGGGTCTGGTCCTCCGACGACATGGTGAACTGGACCGACCACGGCTCGCCGATGAACCTGTCCACGTTCGCCTGGGCCAAGCAGGACGCGTGGGCGGGCCAGGCGATCGCGCGCAACGGCAAGTTCTACTGGTACGTGCCGGTGGTCAACCGGTCCACGGGCCGCATGGCGATCGGCGTCGGCGTGGCCGACAGCCCCACCGGCCCGTTCCGCGACGCCATCGGCCGCCCGCTGGTGGAGAACGGCGAGATCGACCCGACCGTCTTCATCGACGACAACGGCCAGGCGTACCTGTACTGGGGCAACCCGAACCTGTGGTACGTCCGGCTCAACGCCGACATGGTGTCGTTCAGCGGCAGCCCCACCCAGATCCCGCTCACCACGGCGGGCTTCGGCGCCCGCACCGGCGACGCGGCCCGGCCCACCCTCTACGAGGAGGGCCCGTGGGTCTACAAGCGCAACGGCCTGTACTACAACGTCTTCGCGGCGAAGTGCTGCTCGGAGTTCATCGCCTACTCGACCGCGCCGAGCCCGACCGGCCCGTGGACCTACCGCGGCACGGTGATGCCGACGCAGGGCAGCGCCTTCACCAACCACGCGGGCATCGTCGACTTCAAGGGCAGCTCCTACTTCTTCTACCACAACGGCGCCCTGCCGGGCGGCGGCGGCTTCACCCGCTCCGTCGCGGTGGAGCGGTTCAGCTACAACGCCGACGGCACCATCCCGACCATCACCATGACGTCGGGCGGCGCGCCGCAGGCGGGCACGCTGAACCCGTACGTCCGCCAGGAGGCCGAAACCATCGCGTGGGGTTCGGGGATCGAGACCGAACCTTCGTCCGAAGGCGGCATGAACGTCGGGTGGATCGAGAACGGCGACTACATCAAGGTCAAGGGCGTCGCGTTCGGCGGGGGAGCGCGCTCGTTCAACGCCCGCGTCGCGTCCGCCGGCGCCGGCGGCACGATCGAGGTGCGGCTGGACGGTCCGAACGGCACGGTGGTGGGCCGCTGCGGGGTTTCCGGTACCGGCGGGTGGCAGAACTGGGCCACGGTGTCCTGCCCGATCAGCGGCGCGACCGGCACCCGCGACCTCTACCTGCGGTTCGCCGGCGGCAGCGGCTACCTGTTCAACGTGAACTGGTGGCAGTTCAGCGCTTAGCGGGCACGGCGCGACTGACTTCGTTCTCCGAACTTAGATAGTTCGCGCTCACAAACCGCCTTGTCAGCGCTGGTTTCCGGGCGCTGACGCCACGCACATGCACTGTCGGACAAGGCTTCTTGACGGAGGTTGTGACACAGCTTACTGTCGTGAGCGCTAACAATCGGTGTTGAGGCCGAAACTTTCGGACAGGGGGTCCGGGAGGCTCGACCCGGTTCGCGCACACGCCGACCGGCGGTGGCCACCTGCCCGGTGGCCACCGCCCGTCCTCGCACACCTTGGAGAAGCGTCGTGAAACTCCGCTTGCCCCTGCTCGGCACCGCCGCGGTCCTGGCCCTCGTCGCCGCCTGCACACCCGGCACCGGAGGCGGCGGGGGCGGGGACGGGGACGGCAAGTCGTTCGAGTTCTGGTCGTTCTCCGCGATCAACCAGAAGCTGACCGTGGACGCCTACCAGGCGAAGCACCCCGACGTGAAGATCAAGCTGACCGAGGTGGGCACGTCGACGGAGACCGCCCAGTCCCTCACCACGGCGCTGGCCGGCGGGAAGGTGCCGGACCTGGTGCTGATCCAGGGCGACAACCTGCCGCAGTTCGTGGAGCAGCCGCAGAACTTCGTCGACCTGCGGACGCTGGGCGCGGACGACATCAAGGACGACTACCTGGACTGGGTGTGGGAGCAGAGCGTCGCCAAGGGCGGCGAGGTGCTCGGCGTCCCCACCGACGTGGGCGGCATGGCGGTGGCCTACCGGACCGACCTGTTCGCCGCGGCCGGGCTGCCCACCGACCGTGAGTCGGTGAGCGCGCTGTGGCCGACGTGGGACGCGTTTATCGAGACCGGCAAGCGCTACAAGCAGGCCACCGGCAAGGCGTTCACCGACAACGCCGCCACCAGCGTGTTCTACCAGGCCGTCAACCAGGTGTCGGAGAAGTACTACAGCGCGGACCGCAAGCTGATCTACGCGACCAACCCGCAGGTGAAGGCGGCGTTCGACCTGGGCATCAAGGCGGCCACCGCCGGGATCACCGCCGGCCAGTCGTCGTTCGAGAGCGCGTGGAGCGCCGGCATGGCGCAGGGCCAGTACGCGGCCGTGTCCGCGCCGTCGTGGATGCTGAACTCCATCCGCAGCACCGCCCCGGACACCAAGGGCAAGTGGGACATCGCGAAGATCCCCGGCGGCGCCGGCAACTGGGGCGGCAGCTACCTGGCCATCCCCAAGCGCGCGAAGAACCCCCAGGCCGCCTGGGAGTACATCAAGGAGATGCAGTCGCCGCAGGGGCAGCTGGAGCACTTCGCCCGCGTCGGCGCCCTGCCGTCCACCCCGTCGGTGTACGAGGACGCCAAGCTCACCGACGCCAAGGACCCGTTCTTCTCCGACGCGCCGACCGGCAAGATCTACACCGACTCGCTGCTGGGCCTCAAGCCGTTCTACATCGGCCCGGACAGCGCGGCCATCGGCCAGGAGTTCCTCAACGCCATCACCAACGTCGAGCAGAGCGGCGGCAACCCGGCCACGGCGTGGGACGACGCGGTGCGCAACATCAAGACCGCCATCGGCGAGTGACCGACGTGACCGCCACGCTCACCCCGGCCCGCTCGGCCGCGCCACCCCCGCCCGCGCCCCGCAAGGGGCGGGGGCTGGTCGAGCGGCTGTCGCCGTACGCCTACATCGCCCCGTTCTTCGTGATCTTCGGGGTGTTCGGGCTGTTCCCGTTCGCCTTCACGTTCTACGTGGCGCTGTTCGACTGGAACCCCATCGGCGACCAGGTGTTCATCGGCGCGGACAACTTCACCCGCATGTTCGCCGACCCGCGGTTCTGGAACGCGGCCGGCAACACGGTGAGCATCTGGGCGCTGTCGACCGTCCCGCAGCTGGCGCTGGCCCTGGTGCTCGCGCACGTGCTCAACCACGCCCGCCTGCGGTTCGCGCTGTTCTTCCGGATGTCGGTGCTGGTCCCGTACATCACCTCGGTGGCGGCGACGGCGATCGTGTTCGCGCAGCTCTTCGACCGGGACTACGGCCTGCTCAACTGGCTGCTGGGCCTGGTCGGCGTGGAGCCGGTCGACTTCGTCCAGTCCACCTGGGGCAGTCACGTGCTCATCGCGACGATGGTGATGTGGCGGTGGTTCGGGTACACCACGCTGCTCTACCTGGCCTCGCTCCAGGCGGTGCCGCGCTCGGTGTTCGAGGCCGCGGCCATCGACGGCGCGGGCCCGTGGCAGCGCTTCCGGCACATCACCGTGCCGTCGCTGCGGCCGGTGATCATCTTCACCGTGGTCACCTCGACCATCGGCGGGTTGCAGATCTTCACCGAACCGCTGCTGATCGCCACCGGCGCGCCGCTCACCTGCGGCTCGGTGCGGCAGTGCCAGACGCTCACGCTGTTCCTCTACGAGCAGGGCTTCGGGCAGTTCGAGTTCGGCTACGGCTCGGCGATCGGCGTCGCGCTGTTCGCCATGGTCGTGCTGATCGCCGCGATCAACTACCTGCTGTCCACCAGGATCAAGGCGGACCGATGACGAGCACCCCGACACGAAGCCGCGCGACCGCGGCCGGCCGGCGCGTCGGCCGGGTCCGCTGGTGGACCTACCTGCTGCTGTCGGCGGCCACGGTGGTCTGCCTGTTCCCGCTGTACTGGATGTTCATCGTCGCCACCACCGACACCGCCACGGCGACGAAGATGCCGCCCGAGGTCGTGCCCGGCGGCAACTTCTTCCACCTGGTCGGCCTGGTGCTGGAGACGGTGCCGTTCGTGCAGGCGCTGCTGAACAGCCTGTTCGTGGCCACCGCCATCGGCGTCGGGCAGGCGGTGCTGTGCGCGCTGGCCGGGTTCGCCTTCGCCAAGCTGCGCTTCCGCGGCCGCAACGCGCTGTTCCTGGTCGTCGTGCTGACCATGACCGTGCCGACCCAGCTCTCGGTCATCCCGCAGTACATGATCATGTCGTGGCTGGGCTGGGTGGACACCCTCCAGGCCCTGGTCGTGCCCGGCCTGGCCAGCGCGTTCGGCATCTTCTGGATGCGCCAGCACATCACCGCGACCATCAACGACGAGCTGATGCAGGCCGCGCGCATCGACGGCGCGAGCACCTGGCAGGTGTTCTGGCGCATCGCGTTCCCGATCGTCCGGCCGGCCGCGTTCGTGCTGGGCCTGTTCGGGTTCGTCACGGCATGGAACGACTTCCTGTGGCCGTTCATCGTGCTCAAGTCGCCCGAGCGCTACACCGCGCAGATCGCCATCAAGGCGCTGCAGAACAGCTACGACGTGGACCTCGGCCTGGCCATGTCCGGCTCCTTCCTGGCCACGATCCCGCTCGTCGTGCTGTTCGTCGTGGTCGGGCGGCGCATGGTGGCCGGGATCCTCGAAGGCGCTTTCAAGGGCTGACGCCCACGCACAACAAGGGAAACGATGACCTCACCGAAGCCCGAGGCCCTCTACGACAACCCCGTCATCCCCGGGTTCCACCCCGACCCCAGCGTGTGCCGCGTGGGGGAGGACTACTACCTGGTGTGCTCCAGCTTCGAGTACTTCCCCGGCGTGCCGATCTTCCACAGCCGGGACCTGGTGCACTGGCGGCAGATCGGCAACGTCCTGGACCGCCCGGCGCAACTGCCGCTGCCGGCCGACGCGATGGCGTCCGACGGGATCTACGCGCCCACGATCCGGCACCACGACGGCCGGTTCTGGGTGATCACCACGAACGTCTCGCACGGCGGCAACTTCATCGTCACCGCCGAGCGGCCCGAGGGCCCCTGGTCGGACCCCGTGTGGATCGACCTGCCCGGCATCGACCCCGACCTGGCCTGGGACGACGACGGCGCCTGCTGGGCGGCGTTCGCCGGCGCCAGCGGGCCGTCCTTCTCCGGCGTGCACGTCGCCCGCGTCGACCCGGAGGCCGGGAAGGTGCTGGAAGGCCCGGAGCCCGCGTGGGCGGGGACGGGCCTGCAGTGGCCGGAGGCGCCACACCTGTACCGCATCGGGGACTGGTGGTACCTGATGATCGCCGAGGGCGGCACCGAGCGCGGCCACACCGTGGCCATGGCGCGGGCCCGCTCGCCGCGCGGCCCCTGGGAACCCGCGCCGGCCAACCCGATCCTGTCGCACCGCAGCACGGACCACCCGATCCAGAGCACCGGCCACGCCGACCTCGTCACCACCCCGGACGGCGACTGGTGGATGGTCCTGCTGGCCACGCGCCCGGTCGGGTACAGCCCCAAGTTCCACGTCCTGGGCCGGGAAACGTTCCTCACCCCGGTGGCGTGGGAGGACGGCTGGCCCCGCGTCGGTCCGGTCCGGTCGCGGGAACGCGCGCCCCGCGTCCTGCGCCCGGTGGAGGCGGCCCCGCGCCGCGACGACTTCGACGCCCCCGTGCTCGACCCGCGCTGGATCTCGCCGCGGGCGCGCGAGGACGGCTCCTGGTCGCTGACCGAGCGGCCGGGCTGGCTCGCGCTGCACGCGACCGGCCCGTCGCTGGACCGGCCGGGCTGCACCTTCCTCGGCCGGCGCCAGCAGCACCCGGAGAGCCGGACGGCCGTCCTGCTCGACCACGCCGCCGGTCGGGCGGGTCTCACCGTGCGGTTGGACGAGGGGCACCACTACGACCTGGAGGTGGCCGACGGGCAGGCCGAGGTCGTCGCCAGGATCGGACCGCTGCGGCACACCGTGGCGACGCGCCCCGTGCCGCCGGGCCCGGTGACGCTCGCGATCACCACCCGGCCGTCCCGGACGTGGGCCGAGGGCGAGGAGCGGCGGTCGGGCCTGCACGTCGCCGCGCCGGACTACCTCACCTTCCACGTGGGCGACGACCCGGAGCCGCTGGCCGAGCTGGACGGCCGGTACCTGTCGACCGAGGTGGCCACCGGCTTCACGGGCCGGGTGATCGGCATGTACGTCACCGAGGGCACGGCCTGGTTCGACTGGTACGACCACGGCCCGCTCGACGGGTCCTGACCCGAGGCCGCGACGTCCCGGCCACGGGGGTGGCCGGGACGTGTCGGTCGGGGTCGTGGGTGCACGAGCCGAGGGCCGGGGCGGGTGGTGTTGCCGCGGTGCACGAGCCGGGTGGCCGGGACGCGCCGGCGTCGGTCTCAGCGTTCCAGGCGGCCGGGGTCGCCGGCGCCGCTGCGGCGCACCAGCCACGCTTCGGTGATGTGGGTGAACATGGCCTCGGCCGCGCCGGCGGGGTCGCGGGCGGCGATGCGCTCGTAGACGCGGCGGTGCCCCTGGTTGGAGGCGACGCACAGGGCGCGCTCGCTGCGCCCCATGTAGCGGGCGGTGTTGATCACCTGGCTCTCCAGCGAGCGCACGACGCCGCGCGCGATCCGGTTGCCGGACGCCTGCATGACGGTGTCGTGGAAGGCCCGGTCCTGCTCGCGGTAGGCGACGGGGTCGTCCACCAGCTCGTCCATGCGGTCCACCAGGGCGCGCAGCCGCTCGACGGTCTCCTGGTCGGCGGTGCGGGCCGTGACCTGGGCCATGTCCGATTCGAGCAGCCGCCGGGTGACCACCAGGTCGTCCAGCACGGCGAGCGTCTCGTCCTCGGCGATGGTGGCCGCGAGCACCATCTCGTCGAGCATGTTCCACGTCGTCGGCGGGGTGACGGTCGTGCCGGCCCCCTGCCGCACCTGGACCAGGCCCTTCTCCTGGAGGATCTTCACCGCCTCCCGGATGACGGTCCGGCTCACCGAGAAGGTCTCGCCCAGCGCGGGTTCGGGCGGCAGCGGCGTGCCGGGCGGGTGCACCCCGCGCACGATCCGCTGCACGAGTTCCGCGGTGACCGCCCTGGCCAGGTTGGCCGGCCGCCGCGTCCACTCCGGGGGAGCGGGTGAGCTTCCGGTCGGTTCCTGGCTCGCTGCCGTCATGTGCCCTCCGGTCGCCCCGCACCACGCCCACCCGCGGTTGGATCAGTATACGTAGTACGTTGGCGTGCCGGTTCGGTCACGGCCCCGCGGGCGACCCCGTCCGGTCGGGCGCGCAGTCGGGCTCGCCGAGCAGGCCGCGGACCAGGTCGGCCACGGTGTGCGCCTGCACGTCGGTGAGCGGGTCGGTGGTGAACCGGCCGGCGACGGCCCGCACGTGGTCCTGCGCGGGACCGGCGAGCCCGTCGTACACGGCCGCGAACAGCTCCCTGGCCGGCTCGCGCGGCCATCCCGGCGGGAGCAGGTCCAGGGGCAGCCTCGGGTCCAGGATCGGCAGGCGGCGGTAGGTGTCCATCACCTCGGTGCGGGCGCGGACCGCCTGGACGCCGGTGATCCGGGCGGCGCGGATGTCGGGCAGCAGCGGCCGCCAGCGCCGGAGGAAGCTCTCGTAGTGCCGGGCGATCTCGCCGGTGTCCCAGGCGTCGAGCGGGTCGCGGCCGGTCGACGCGCCGAGGTCCACGTGCCGGGCGCGGAAGACGGTCATCGTGCCGGGGGCGAGGTCGGCCACCTGCGCCCTGGCCCGGTCGGTGAGGTCGTGCGGCGAGATCCACAGGCCGTCGTAGAGGGGCGCGCAGCCCAGCCACCGCAGCTTCCCGCGGAGGTCGCGCCGCCGGCCGACCTCGTCCTGGGGCAGGGAGAACGCGATCAACGTCCACCACCGGTCCCACGGTTCGTCGTCGGCCCCGGCGGAGATGATGGCCCGACCGCCGGCGGCCAGGTTCAGGGCGGCGGTGACGGTGAGCCGGTAGGAGCTGTTGCGGCCCTGCCTGCTGCCCTCCAGCACGCCCCGGCGGGCCAGTCGGCTGATGGTGGCGCGGGCGCCGGCGTGGCTGACGCCCGCCTCGCCGAGCAGCGCGACGATGGCCGCCGACGGGAGCCAGGCCCTGGTCCGCAACGTGTAGTCGGCCAGCAGGGTCACCGCGAGGCCCTGCGGCGAGTTGCCGGACTGCCGGCGCGGGAGCCGGACCGCGTCGCCCGGGAAGATCTCCTCGATGTCGTAAGGGCTGGTCACGGCGGCTCCGGCGGTCGGCTCGGGGACGGTTGCCACCGACTGTAACCGGCTCCGAGTGGAGCACACCGCGCTGTCGAGACGGTTGATTGACAGTTCGTTGGCCGGCGTGCACGCTAAGTGTCACGCGACTGCCGGCCTCGATCAGGCCGGGCGCCACCGGCGGCACGTCCACGCGTGGGACCGCGCTCCGCCGCGCCGCGGGTCGCACCGGTCCGCGGCACCTCACCTCCCCTATCCGGTCGTGCGCGAAACAAAGGAGTCGAGCGCATGAAGGTCAGATCGAGCCTGTTACTGGCCGCGGCGGCGTCGTTGCTCGTCGGCGGCCTCGTCACGGCCGTGCCCACGCCCGCGTCCGCGGCGTCGTTGACCGAGGTCACCAACTTCGGCGCGAACCCCGGCGGGATGCGCATGCACGTCTACGTGCCGGACTCCCGTCCGGCCAACCCCGGCATCGTGGTGGCCATGCACGGCTGCGGCGGCTCGGGTCCCGGCTTCTACTCGGGCAGCGAGTTCGCCTCGCTGGCCGACCGGTACGGGTTCGTCGTCATCTACCCGAGCGCCCAGCAGGAAGCGGGCTTCGGCAAGTGCTTCGACACCTGGTCGGACGCCGCGAAGCGCCGCGGCGGGGGCAGCGACCCGGTGTCGATCGTGTCGATGGTGACCTACGTCCAGCAGCGCTACGGCGGCGACCCGAACCGCGTCTACGCCACCGGCTCGTCCTCGGGCGGCATGATGACCAACCACATGCTCGCGCTGTACCCGGACGTGTTCAAGGCCGGCGCGGCGTTCATGGGCGTGCCGTTCAACTGCTTCGCCAACGCCGCCGACTACCCGCCGGGCAGCAGCCGGTGCACCGGCAACGGCGGCGCGAACCGCACCCCGCAGCAGTGGGGCGACGCCGTCCGCGCGGCCTACCCCGGCTTCACCGGGACCCGGCCCCGCGTCCAGCTCTGGCACGGCACCGCCGACACCCTCGTGCCGTACGCGCTGCTCCAGGAGTCGATCGAGCAGTGGACCAACGTGTTCGGCCTGAGCCAGACCCCGTCGTCCACCGACACGCCGCAGACGAACTGGAACCGCCGCCGCTACAACGACTCCTCCGGCACGACGCAGGTCGAGGCGTACAGCATCCAGGGCGCGGGCCACAGCCTGCCCTCCGGCGGCATGGCGGCGCGGGCCATCTCGTTCTTCGGCCTGGACGGCACCGGCAACCCGACGTCCACCACCACGACCACCACGACCACGACGACGACCACCACCACGACCACGACGACCACGACGACGCCGGGCGGGTCGGGCTCGTGCCGCGTCACCGCGACGGTGAACGCGTGGAACAACGGCCTGACCGAGAGCATCACCATCACCAACACCGGGGCCACCGCGGTCAACGGCTGGTCGCTGGCCTTCACGCTCCCCGGCGGCCAGACCATCACCAGCGGCTGGAGCGCCACCTACTCGCCGACGTCCGGGCAGGTGACCGCACGCAACGTGGCCTACAACGCCTCGATCCCGCCGAACGGGTCGATCGGCATCGGCTTCCAGGCCACGCACACCGGCGACACCGCCAAACCCGCGTCGTTCACCCTCAACGGCGCGCCGTGCGCCACCGCCTGACCGGCGGCGCGGACGGGACCTGAGCCCGACCCGGCACCGCGCGCGGTGTGCGGCTGCCCTCCCGCACCGCGTTCGGTCGGGATGGGGGCGAGGGGGGGGGGGGGGCGCGCGGCCCGCCCCCCCCCCCCCCCC
>NZ_JBHYXZ010000144.1:0-19134 GCF_042752395.1 Actinosynnema sp. NPDC059335
GCCCCGGTGACGGTCACACCACCGCCACCGGGGCACCGCGGCTGCCGTCGAGAACCGAGAACCGCGACAGGGGACGGCAGTAGGCGTCAGGCGGGCCGGTCGAGCAGTTCGGCCAGCAGGCCGCGGACGCGGCGGTCGATGTCGTCGCGGATCGGGCGGACCGCGTCCACCCCCTGGCCGGCCGGGTCTTCGAGGTCCCAGTCGAGGTAGCGCTTGCCGGGGAAGACCGGGCACGTGTCGCCGCAACCCATGGTGACGACGACGTCGGAGACCTCGACGTCCTCGGTGGTCAGCTTGGACGGGACCGCGTTGCCGATGTCCAGACCCCACTCGGCCAGCGCCGCGGCGGCGGCCGGGTTGACCTCGGCGGCGGGCGCGGACCCCGCGGAACGGACCGTGACGCGACCCAGCGCGTGGTGCCGGAGCAGGGCGGCCGCCATCTGCGAGCGGCCGGCGTTGTGGACGCAGACGAACAGGACTTCGGGCTTGGCGCGGTTCACCGTGCTCGTCCTCCGGTCATGGGCGTGGTGGTTCCCCGGCGATCGCCTTCACGACGACCCCGGAGCGGGTGCACGGCCGCCGCCAGGCGGTCGACGCGGTCGGCGAGGTCGCGGTAGGCGGCGTCGAAGGCGTCCGGCGTGCCGACGGCGGCCGGGTCGGGCACGGACCAGTGCAGCCGGTCGTCGTGGTCGGCGAGTTCCTCGTGGGCGTTGTCGCACACCGCGACGACCAGGTCGTCCGGCCGCAGCACCTCGTCCAGGTGGCGGGGACGGGCGCGGGTGAGCGACAGGCCGTGCGACCTGGCGGCGGCGACGGCCAACGGGTGCACGCGCTCGGCCGGTCGGGTGCCGGCACTGGCGGCGGGCACCGCGCTGCGCCGCTGCCACAGCGCGGCAGCCAGCGGCGAGCGCGCCGAGTTCCGGCTGCACACGAACACCACGCGCGGCGCCTGCCGGCGTCCGCCGGGCACGAGGTCGGCCAGTGCCGAGGTGCGCAGCCGCAGGTAGGTGCGCCGGTGGTCGCCCTCCGACCGGGACCGCTCCACGATCCCGGCCTGCTCCAGCAGCTTGACGTGGTGCGCGAGGAGGTTGCTGGGCAGGCCGAGCCGGCGGCCGACCTCGCCCGGCGAGGCGTCGCCGAGCACGAGCAGTTCGACCACCGCGAGCCGGGCGGGCTCCCCGAGGGCCGCGTGCACGCGGGCGCGGGCCACCGTCCGGGCAGACCAGTCAGCGTTCATTGACTCAATGGTGCTTGACCCGATCGGGATCGGTCAACCCTGCCGTCATCCGCGCGCAACGTGCGGGCGGCGGGGCGACGGCGCGTGGTCGGGAGCACGTCGAGTGGTCGCTTCGTGGTTCCGTGCTCCGTCGCCGACCGCTGCCCCAGCACACTTCGGCGATGAGCGGTCCAACGCACGTCCCGCGCCCGAGCGAGCCCGGGGATCCCGGCGACGCCCGCGGCATCTGCCTGGTGGGGATCGGCCCGCGCGGCCTGTCGGTGCTCGAACGGCTCTGCGCCAACGCCCGGGAGGCCCCGCACCGGACCGTGCGCGTGCACCTGGTCGACCCCCGGCTGGGCGTCGGCGGGCAGGTGTGGCGGTCGGACCAGTCCCGGCACCTGCTGATGAACACCGTCGCCTCGCAGGTCACCGTGTTCGTCGACGACAGCGTCGACTGCGCGGGCCCGGTCGTGCCCGGACCGAGCCTGCACGAGTGGGCGCGTTCGGTCGCCGCCTCGGCCGCGTTCCCCGACTGGGTGCGCCGCGAGGCGCTCGCCCTCGGCCCGGACTCGTACCCGACGCGGGCGTTCTACGGCCACTACCTGGACTGGACGCTGCGGCACCTGGTCGAGCACGCCCCGGCCAACCTGGTCATCACGCGGCACCCGCACCGGGCGACGGACCTCCTCGACGCCGACGACGGCCGGCAAACGGTCGTCCTCGCCAACGGTGACCGGCTCACCGGCCTGGACTCCGTCGTCCTCGCCCTCGGCCACCTCGGCACCACGCCGACCCCCGCACAGCGGCGATTGCAGGACCTCGCCGCCCGTGACGGGCTGCGCTACTACCCGCCGCACAGCCCCGCCGACGTCGACCTGGACGCCGTCCCGGGCGGCGAGCCCGTCATCCTGCGCGGCCTGGGCCTGAACTTCTTCGACCACATGGCGCTGCTGACCGCCGGCCGCGGCGGCGTGTTCCGCCACGACCGGGACGGGCGGCTGCGCTACGAGCCCTCCGGCGGCGAACCGCACCTGATCGCCGGCTCGCGCCGCGGCGTGCCCTACCACGCGCGCGGCGAGAACCAGAAGGGCGCGTCGGGCCGGCACACCCCGCTGTTCCTGACACCGCGGCGCATCGAGGCCCTGCGCGCGGCCGGCCCCCTGGACTTCCGCGCCGACGTCTGGCCGTGGGTCGACCGGGAGGTCCGCGCCGTCTACTACGCCACCACCGTGGTCAACCGGTCCGGTGAAGCCGAGGGGGCACGCTTCCTGCGCGAGTTCCGCGACCTGGCCGAGACCGCGCCGACGGACCGGGCGGAGGACGGGCTCCTGCGCCGGTTCGGGCTCGGCTCGACGCCGCGCTGGGACTGGGACTCCGTCGCCACCCCGTGCCGCACCCGGTTCTCCGGACCGGCGGAGTTCCGGGACTGGCTGTTGTCCTACCTCGACACCGACATCCGCGAGGCGCGCCGGGGCAACGTGCGCGGCCCGCTCAAGGCCGCGCTGGACGTCCTGCGCGACCTGCGCAACGAGGTCCGGCTCCTGGTCGACCACGGCGGCCTCACCGGCGACTCCTACCGCGACGACCTGGACCACTGGTTCACGCCGCTCAACGCGTTCCTGTCCATCGGCCCGCCTGTCCAACGCGTCGAGCAGGCCGTGGCGCTGATCGAGGCCGGGGTCCTCACGGTCGTCGGCGCCGGGATGGTCGTGGAGCACCGCGACGACGGCCGGGGCTTCCTGGCCCGCAGCCCGCTCGTGCCGGGAGCCGAGTACCGGGCCCGCACGCTCATCGAGGCCCGGCTGCCCGACGTGGACGCCCGGCGCACCGCGGACCCCCTGCTGACCCGCCTGCTCGCCCGCGGCGACTGCGCCCTCAACCGCATCCCGAACCGCACCACCGGGTGGTACGAGACCGGCGGCATCGCCGTCACCCCGCGCCCCTACGCCCTGCTCGACGCGCGCGGACGGCCGCACCCGCGGCGCTTCGCGTTCGGCGTGCCCACCGAGACCGTGCACTGGGCCACCGCCGCCGGCGTGAGACCCGGTGTCAACTCGGTCATCCTGGGCGACGCCGACGCGGTGGCCCGCGAATGCCTGCACCCGAGCGCCGCCGCGGTGCCCGAACCCGCCACGGCCTGAAAGGACCCGCCATGCACTCCGACCGCGGCCTGCTCTCACCGGGCTGGGCCGACACCGGGATCGACGACCTGCTGGACGACCGCGCCTGGCTGACCGCCATGATCAGGGTCGAAGAGGCCCTGGCCCGCGCGCAGGCCCGGATCGGCATGGTCCCGCCCGCCACGGCCGCGGCGCTCGCCCGGGTCGACGCCGACGCGTTCGACTGGCCCGGCCTCGTCGCCGGGGTCCGCGAGACCGGCAACCCGACCGTCGGCTTCGTCGCCCAGCTGACCGGGATCGTCGCCGGGATCGACCCGGAGGCCGCGGACTTCGTCCACCGCGGCAGCACCAGCCAGGACATCCTCGACACCGCCACCATGCTCGTCTGCCGCGCCGTGCTCGACCGCGTGCTCGGCGACCTGCGGCGGACCGCCGACGCGGTGGCCGGCCTCGCCCGCGAGCACCGCGACACGCCCATGGCCGGCCGCACCCTGACCCAGCACGCCGTGCCGATCACCTTCGGGCTCAAGGCCGCGGGCTGGCTGAACGCCGTCCTCGACGCCGTCGACCGCCTCGACCACCTGCGTGCGCACGGCCTGCCCGTGTCGCTGGGCGGGGCCGCCGGCACGCTGGCCGCCTACCAGGAGTTCACCGAGGCCGACGTCCTCGTCCTGGTCGACCACGTCGCCGCCGACCTGGGGCTCACCGCGCCGCTGATCCCCTGGCACGGCGCCCGGCTGCCGGTGGTCGACGTGGCCAACGCGCTGGGCCTGGTCACCGGCACGCTGGGCAAGCTCGCGGCCGACGTGGAGGTCCTGACCCGCACCGAGATCGGCGAACTGGCCGAGCCCTCGGCGCCGGGGCGCGGCGCCTCCTCGGCGATGCCGCAGAAGCGCAACCCCGTCTACACCACCGCCGTGCTCACCGCCGCCCGTCAGGTGCCGGCGCTGGTCTCCGTGCTGCACCAGTGCATGGTCGTGCCCGACGAGCGCTCCGCGGGCGGCTGGCACGCGGAGTGGCAACCGCTGCGCGAGGCCCTGCGCCTCGCCGCCGGCGCGGCCCGCAACGCCGCGGACCTGGCGTGCGGCCTGGTCGTGTTCCCGGACAGGATGCGGGAGAACCTCGCCCTCACCGGCGGCGCGATCGTCGCGGAACGACTCGGCGCGGCGCTGACCCCGCTGCTGGGCAAGGTCGCGGCGAAGCGCCTCATGACCGAGGTCACCGCCACCACCGGCGACGTCGCCGACGTCCTGGTGCGCCGGCTGCGCGCGCTGGGGCACGACGGCGACCCGGCGCGGTGGCGGGAGCTGTGCGACCCGACCGGCTACCCGGGCGCGTCCGCCCGCCTGGTGGACCGGGTCCTGGACCGCCACCGCGCCGGCCGGTGACGGCGTGCCGCGCCGGCCCGGTCGGGTGGCCGCCCGCCCGGTCCACGCTGCCGATCGGTCGCGTCGCCTGTCCGGGCGCGATGCCGTCCGGTCGCACGCCTGTCCGGTCGCACGCCTGTCCGGTCGCACGCCCGTCCGGTCGCGCCGTCCGTCCGGCCCGGTCGCACGCCGGGCACGTCGCGCGTCCGATTCCGTTGCCGTGCTGTGGCTTTCCCGTCCTGTCGGTGACGATCGCGTTCGGGCAGGCTGGGGCTTCTCCCCGTCCACCGCCGACGACATCCGGGAGGGGCGCGACCGATGACCGACGACACGGGCAACGTGATCGAAGGCGGCGTCTTCTTCGCCGGCGTGGTCCAGGGCCGCGACATCGTCGTCACCCTGCCGCCGGAGATCCCGCCCGCGCTGGCCGGGCTGCCGCGCGCCTCCCCGTCGTTCACCGGCCGCGCCCGGGAGTTGGCCGTCCTGCTCGACCTGCTGGGGCGCGACGCCGCGAACCCGGTGCTGGTCGGCGCGGTGGGCGGCCTGGGCGGGATCGGCAAGACCGAACTGGCGACGCAGGCGGCCCGGCAGGCGGTGGCCTCCGGGCGGTTCCCCGGCGGGGTGCTGTTCGTCGACATGCTCGGCTACGACCCGGAACCGCTCAACCGGCTGACCGCGGGCCGGGCGCTCGGCGGTTTCCTGCGGGCGATGGGCGTCCCGGACGACCACGTCCCCGCCGCGACCGAGGACCGGTCCCGGCTGTTCCGGTCGCTGCTGGCCGCCTGCGCCGAGCGCGGCCGGCGCGTGCTGGTGGTCATCGACAACGTCTCGGACCGCCGGCAGGTGCTGCCCCTGCTGGCCACCGACGGCGCCACCGCGACCATCGTCACGTCCCGCGAGGCCCTGGCGGGGCTGGACGCCCGGCAGCTCCACCTCGAACCCCTGCCGCGCGACGAGGCGGTCGACCTGCTGCGCCGGGCGTTGGCCCTCCGCCACGCCGGTGACACCCGGATCGACGACGACCCCGACGCCGCCGTCGCGCTGACCGGGCTGTGCGCGGGTCTGCCGCTGGCGCTGCAGATCGTCGCCGCGCTGCTGGCGGAGCACCCGGCCCGGCCGGTGGCGGCGATGGTCGGCGACCTGTCCGACGTCACGACCCGGTTGGACGAGATCGCCCACCCGGGCCGCGCCGTGGCGGCCGCGTTCGACCTGTCCTACCACCGGCTGGCCCCGGACGTCGCGCGCGCCTTCCGGCTGCTGTCGGTCAACCCCGGCCCGGACCTGTCGACGCCCGCCGCGGCCGCGCTGACCGACTCCTCCGCCGACGCGGCACGGCGGGGGCTGGAGGTGCTGGCGCGGGCGCACCTCGTAGACCCCGGCGCGGTGTACGGGCGGTGGCGGATGCACGACCTGGTCCGGCTGCACGCGTCGCGGCACGGGGAGCGCGAGGCGGTCGCCGACGGGCGCGACCTCGCGTTCACCAGGCTGCTCGACCACTACCTCGGCACCGCCCGCGCGGCGAACGCGCACCTGGACGCGAAGGTCGCCGACCCGGCGGCGCACGGTTTCCCCGACCGGGCGACGGCTTTGGACCGGCTGGACGCCGAGTACCTCAACCTGGTCGCGGCGACCCACGCGGCCGCCCCCGGCCACGCCGCGGTCGCCCGGGACCTCCCCCTGGCCCTGTGGGACTTCCTCTTGCTGCGCCGCCACTTCGGCGACTGGGTCGGGCTGGCCGGCGTCGCGGTGACCGCCGCGCGGACCCTCGGCGACCGGCGGGCGGAGGCCAGGGCGTCGACCGATCTCGGGATCGCGCACGCCGAACTGGGGCACTTCGAGGAAGCCCTGGACGCGCTGCGGGCCGCCGAGCGGATCTACCGGGGGATCGGCGACCTCGGCGGGGCGGGCATCGCGCTCAACAACCTGGGCAACGTGCTGCGCTACCTGCGGCGCTTCGACGAGGTGGTGGCCACGACGGAGGCCGCGCTGGAGATCGCGCGCCGGGCCGGTGACCGCCGCGCCGAGGCGCTGGCGCTGATCAGCCTGGGCCTCGGGCTGGCCGAGGTGCGCCGGTTCGCGGACGCCGTCGAGGCGCACCGCCGCGGTGAGCGGATCTACCACGGGTTGGGCGACCGGCGCGGCCGCGCGATCGCGCTCACCAACCTCGGCATCGCGTTGCAGGAGGTCGGCCGGCCGGCGGAGGCCGTCGACGCGCACGAGGAGGCCATCGCGCTGTTCCGGGCCGTGGACGAGCGGCACGGCGAGGCCAGCGCTTACAACAACCTGGGCCTCGCGCTGCGCGACGCCGACCGCGTCGGGGACGCCATCACGGCGCACGAGACGGCGATCGGGATGTTCCGCGACCTGGGGGACCGCGAGGGCGAGGGGCGCGGCTACGACAACCTCGGCCTCGCCCTCCAGGCCGCAGGGCGGTTCACCGAGGCGGTCGTCGCGCACCGGCGGGATCTGGCGATCTGCCGCGAGACGGGGGACCGGTACGGCGAAGGCGTCGCGTTGACGAACCTGGGGCTCGCGCTCGCCGGCGGTGGCGACCTCGCGGAGGCCGCGGACCACCACCGGGCGGCCGTCGCGGTGTTCCGGGAGATCGGTGACGAGCACGGCGAGCGCAGCGCCCTCGACAACCTGGAGGAGGCGTTGTCCGGAGGCGGCGATGGCTGACCGGGTCGAGAACACGATCAGCGGCGGCCTGTTCTTCGCCGCGGTCGTCCAGGGCCGCGACATCACGGTCACCCTGCCGCCGCGGATCACGCCCGCGTTGTCCGGGCTGCCGCCGGCCTCGACCGCCTTCGTGGGCCGCGACCAGGAGGTCGCCGCGCTCACGGAAGTCCTGGAACCGGGCCGGACGGCCCGCGTGGCGGCCGTGACCGGGATGGCGGGCGTGGGCAAGACCGAGTTGGCCGCGCAGGTCACGCACCTCGCCGTCAGCCGAGGGTGGTTCCCCGGCGGGGTGTTCTTCGTGGACCTCGGCGGACAGCGCTCCGGCCCGGCCGGGCACGACGCCGCGCACCGGGTGACCGGGGCGTTCCTGCGCGCCGCCGGCGTCCCGGACCGTCACGTGCCCGCCGAAGGCCACGAACGCGTGCGGCTGTACCGGTCGGTGCTGGCCGCCTACGCCGCTGATGGACGCCGGGTGCTGCTGGTGATCGACGACGCGGGGGAGGGGGAGGTGGCGCGGTCGCTGCTCCCCTCCGACGACGACACCGCGGTACTCGTGACGGCCCGCAACACGGTGGCCGACCTGGACGCGGTGCTGGTGCGGCTCGGCCCGCTGGACCGGTGGCGGGCGGTGGACCTGCTGCACCGCGGGCTGACGGCGCTCGACCCCGACGACACCAGGATCGCCACCGATCCCGCCGCGGCGGCGGTGGTCGCGGACCTGTGCGACGGCCTGCCGCTGGCGTTGCGGATCGTCGTCGCCCTGCTCGCCGAGAACCCCGCCCGCACGCCGGCCGCCCTGGCCGCCGAACTGGCCGATCCCGCGACCCGGCTGCACGACCTCGCCTGCGGCGACCTCTCGGTGTCGGCCGCGCTGGACCGGTCGTGCGCCGACCTGGACCCGGTCCAGCTCCGGCTCTACCGGGTGCTGCCGGGCACGCCGGAGGTCACCGCGGCCGAGGCCGCCGCGCGGCTGGGGCTGCCGGAGCCGACGGCCCGCCGGGCGCTGGCGGCGCTGGCGCGGGCGTGCCTGATCGAGCCGGTGGCCGACGACGGGGACCGGTGGCGGGTGCCCGAACTCGTGCGCCTGCACGCCGGCGCACCGCCGTGAGGCGGGACGGCGTCCCCGACGGAGGCGCCCTCGGCCCGTGCGCGGACCGAGGGCGCCCGTGGGCGGATCACCGTCACATCATCGGGGGAATGGCGCGGTAGTTCTCGGTGTAGTAGTCACCGGTGCGCCGGCGGTAGTCCTCGTGGTCGGTGTCGGAGGGGTCGTACTCCGGCGCGTTCTTGATCTGCTCCTTGGTGCGGTCCACGTAGACCTTGCGCTCGTCGTGGTCCACCCGCGCCACGGTGCCGACCGGCAGGACGACCTTGCGGCCGAAGATCCACGGGCCGGTGTCCACCATGATGCAGTCGGCGGGCACCTGCGCGTTGTCCTCGTCGATCTTGCCGATGCCGCCGTCGGTGGCCTCCACCTCGTAGCCGATCAGGCCGGTGTCGGGCCGCTGTCCGGTGCCCGCGGTGTCACGCCCGGCGTCCGTGTCGGCGCCGGGAAGCCACGACGGGTCACGCCACGCCCAGGGGACGAACGGAAACGGGTGCATCTCGACCTCCGGTGTCTCGGTGGTTCACCTTCGGGTTACCCCCGATCGTGGTTCCGGACACCCGTGACCGGGAGGTGCTCCGATCCCGACCCCGTGGCGGTGCTCCGCCGCGGACCGGTCGCTACCACAGTCGCCCGTGCCCGTCACGGTCTCCCACGATCCGGCACGGGGCGCGCGGACGGCCGGGAAGCGGCACTCTGACGGGCGTTCGTGGTGACCGAGCCGGGAGATCAGCGATGACCGTGGAAGTGCAGCACCCGTTGAACGACGTCGACATCCAGTCGGTGGGCAACCTCGTCGCGGCGGTCCGGGAGGACGCCGCCAAGGCGAAGACCACCTGGGCCGCGCACGTGACGTGGAAGGGCGGGTTCCAGTCGGAGGCGCGGGTGCGCGGGTTCGACCCGGTGCGGTCGGACGAGCCGCCGGCGCTGGGCGGCACGGACACCGCGCCGAACCCCGTCGAGCAGCTCCTGGGCGCGCTGGGCAACTGCCTCGCCGTGGGGTACGCGGCGAACGCCACGGTGGCCGGGATCCGGATCGACAACCTGACCATCGACCTGAAGGGCGACATCGACCTCCACGTCTTCCTCGGACTCGCCGAAGGCCACGCGGGCTTCGACACCATCACCGCCAAGGTCCGGATCGAGTCCGACGCCCCGCGCGAGGACATCGAGGCGTTGCACGCGAAGGTCACCGCCTCCTCCCCGGTGGGCCACACGCTGGGCAGCGCCGTCCCGCTGACCGTCGACCTGACCCACACGGCCGGCTGAATCCCCGTAACACCAAGGGAACGCGGCAAGGACATCGCCGGACCGGTGATCCACACCGCACACCCGCGGCGTGGCGCGGAGTGCCGACAGGACCGCGGCCGACGTCGAGGCGGTCGGGTGGTCGTGCCGCCGATCACCCGCCGCCTCGGCGCAACCACCGGTACAGCAACCACAGCACCAGGGCGACCGGCGAGAGCATCGCCGTGAGCAGGATCCCCGCGATCACGCCGTAGCCGTGCGGGTCGGACGACAACCCGGTGGCGCCGAGCAGCACCACGCCGACGAGCACGACGATCACGGCGACGACGCAGAGGAACACGGCGAACGTGATGCGGCTCAACGCGATCCGCAGCGCGCTCCTGCGGGCGGTGCGATCCGATACGTCCATGTTCGACTCCGCGGTGGCTCTGGCCCGTCGTCACCCGCGGTGCCCGCCGGTTCCCTGCGTCGAAGTTACCCGGCTTCGGGATCGCCCGTCGCGGGTTCGCGCTCCGACTCCTCACCGGCGGCGGATGGTGTCACCGTCACCGCGCTCGGGCGTCGAGGAGCGCTCGCGGCGTATCCCGCCGGGAGCGGCGCAGGTCCAGGAGGACCACGGCGAGGGCCGCGCCCAGGAACGCGCAGGCGACCGCGGTGGCCCGGTCGAGCGCGTCGAGGTGCAGCGGGGCCGGGGCGTCGGTCAGCGTGAAGCCGGCCCCGTAGACGGTCGAGTAGTACGCCATCGACGCCGTCGCGACGCCCACGCTGTTGCTGATGCGCTGGCCGAGCTGCCCGATCGCGCTCGCCGCGCTGCCCTGCGCGGCCGGGACGTCCATCAGCGTCATCGAGTGGTTGGGGGAGACCACCAGGCCGCCTCCCAGGCCCTGCACGAGTTGCAGCAGCGGGATCCCGACCAGCACGGCCGCCGTGGGCAGGTCGCCGTGCAGCAGCGCCAGCGTGCCCAGCGTGGCGGCGAGCACCAGCAGCATCCCCGTCCCGGTCAGCACCCGGCCGAGTCGGGCCACGTGCCGGCCGCCCAGCCAGGACCCCAGCACGGACGTGGCCGACGACGGCAGCACCACCAGCCCGGCGACGAACGGGGACACGTCGCGGGCCTCCTGGAGGTACAGGGTCAGCGCCAGGGCGACGCCCGGTCCCGAGGCGAACCACGTCAGGGACACCAGCACGCCGTTGCGGAAGGACGCGACGCGCAGCAGCGCCGGGTCGATCACGCCGGAACGCCCGGCCGCGACGCGTCGGCGGCTGCGCGCCACGAACAGCGCCGCCAGCCCGGTCGCCGGGACGAGGGCGAGCCACCGGGCGTCCACGTCGTCGGGGCGGCCGGTGGTGAAGATGAACGGCGTCAGCAGCGCGACCAGGGCGAGGCCGCCGAGCGCCAACCCGGTCACGTCGACGTCCGGCCGGCGTCGGCCGCCCTGGTCCCGGCCGACGGCGGGCAGCAGCACGTGCGCGGCGACGAGGAGCGCCACGCCCACCGGCACGTTCATCATGAACACGCCCCGCCAGCCCAGCAGCGGCGTGGTGACGAGCAGGCCGCCCAGGCTCGGGCCGAGCGCGGTCGCCAGGCCGACGCACATGCCGTAGACGCCGAACGCCCGGCCGCGCTCCGCGGCGGGGAAGAGTTGTTGGACGATGCCCATCACCTGCGGCATGAGCAGCCCGGCGGCGACGCCGAGCAGCGCGCGGCCCACGACGACGACACCGGCCGTGGGCGCGACGGCGCACAGCACGCTCGCGGCGAGGTAGAGGTAGGCGCCGGCGTAGGTGAGCGCCAACCGCCGGCCCGCGTCGCCGACCCGCCCCGCGGGCACCAGCGTGACGGCGAAGCAGAACACGTAGGCGGCCTGGATCAGCTGGATGCCCGCGGGACCGGGGCGCAGGGCGCGTTCGATCGACGGGACGGCGAGGGACACCTTGTGGATGTCCAGCAGGAGGAAGCCGGCGGTGGCGCCGCACAGCAGCAGCACGGCCCGGCGGTTCACGGTGGTGGGCATGGCGGGACCGCGGGGACGGCGGCGCGACCGGCGCCGCCGTCCGGCCGGGGCCTCAGGCCTCCTGGAGGATCTTGGTGGTGTCGACGAGCCGGCCGAAGTCGTTGTCCGAGTCGATCAGGCCCCAGCTGGCCACCCAGTCCAGCGTCCGGTTGAAGTGGTCCTCCGGGTACGGGCCGGGGTGGACGTAGCGCAGCCGGCCGAGCTTGAAGTCCTCCGGCGCGAGTTCCGCGACCGGCGCCGCCTGCGCGATGAAGTGCTTGAGGTAGGGCCGGATGTCCTCGTGGATCCGGTCCACGCCCCGCGTGACCGCTCGGTTGATCTTCGTGAACGTGTCGGCGTCGAGCGAGTCGTTGGCGATCTCCGCGCCGTAGTAGTGGGCCTCGGCGAGCACCTTGTAGCCCTGCTTCTCGGCCACCGTGATCCACGGCTCCATCACCGCGACGGCGTCGATGTCCCCGTCGCGCAACGCCTCGAAGCGCTCCTTGCCCTTGATGCCGACGAGCTTGATGTCGGCCCGCGCGAGGAAGCCCTCCAACGTCTGGAGCACCAGGTAGTGCGAACCGTGGTGGAAGTTGACGCCGACCCGCACGCCGGCCAGGTCGCCGGGGACGTGGTACGGGGAATCGGGGCGGACGATGATCGCCTGGCTGGCGACCGCGGCCCGGCGGGCCACGACCTTGCCGTTGACCTGGCTGTCCTGGGAGCGGCGCAGCTGGCCCCACTCGCAGGCGTTGTACAGCTGCGACGCGCCCGCCTCGAACAGCTTGAAGCTGCTGAAGGACGACACCCGGCGCGGGTCCTCGATGAACCGCAGGCCGGTCTCGTCGGCGGGGCGGTTGCGGATGAGCTCGACGTCGAGCCCTTCGTCGGTGAAGTAGCCCTCCTCCTCCGCCACGTAGTACGGCAGGTAGAAGACGGCGCTGGTCGCCTCGATCTTGATCTTTGACACGCGGGGCTCCTCGCGGACGCACAGTAGAAGTTCTACGACGGATGCGGCTACACCGTACGGTCACCGCCCCTGTCTCCAGTAGAAGTTTCATATAGCGAGACGCTATCTACTACGGGCTCTAACGCGCCTAACGTTCTGCCTCACGTGCCACCGGCGCACGTGAGCCAGAGACGAGAGTGAGTCCCCACGATGAAGCGCCATCCCCACGACGTGACCGGGCGCGTCCGGCCACCCCGACGTGCCACGGCCGCGCTGGTCCTCCTGACGGCGGCCGGCCTCGTGCTCTCCGGGTGCGCCGCCGGCGCCGCCGGCGGCACCGGGAACGCGAGCGACACGCCCGTCAGGGGCGGCGTGCTGAAGTACCGGGCGGCCGGCGGCGGCAAGTCGCTCGACCCCGCCACGACCACCGGCTACGGCCTGGCCGTCCCGCTGCGCGGCCTGGTCGACTCGCTGGTGTTCAACAACGAGGACGGCACGTTCGCGCCCTGGCTGGCCACCGGGTGGGAGGTCAACGACAACGCCACCCGGTACGCGTTCACGCTGCGCGAGGACGTCACCTTCAGCAACGGCGAGAAGCTCGACGCCGCCGCGGTCAAGCGCAGCTACCAGGCGCTGCGCGACGGCGGCGCCAAGTACGCCGTGGCCAACCAGTGGATCGGCGCGCTCAAGGAGATCACCACGCCCGACCCCCGCACCGTGGTGTTCGACCTGGCCAAGCCGAACTCGTCGTTCCTGCAGGCCGCGTCCAGCACGGTGCTGGGCATCGTCGCGCCGGCCACCGCCGCGCTGCCGTTCGAGAAGCGCCAGGAAGGGCTCGGCATCATCGGCTCCGGCCCGTTCGTGGCCACCGAGAGCCGCGGCGAGGAGGGCTACACCCTGTCCCGCCGCGAGGACTACGCCTGGCCGCCGGAGCCCGCGAAGAACCGGGGACCCGCCTACCTGGACAAGATCGAGGTCCGCCACATCCAGGACAACAGCATCGCCGCGGCCGAGCTGCGCTCCGGCGGCCTGGACCTGCTGCACAACACCGAACCCGCGGACAAGACGGAGTTTGCGGCCGGCCGGGAGATCACCATCCGCCGCCAACCGCTGCCCGGCTCCGCGCTGGGGTTCGCGGCCAACACCGAGGTACCCGGCCTGGACGACGTGAACGTCCGGCGGGCGCTCTCGCTCGCCGTCGACCGGGACGCCGTGCTCAAGCGCGCCTCGGCGATCGACATCGCCCCGAAGGGCGCCTACACCGCGAGCAACCCGTACTTCGCCGACCAGTCCGACAAGATCAGGACCGACGTCGCCGAGGCGAAGCGGCTGCTCGACGCGGCCGGCTGGCGGCCCGGCCCGGACGGGGTCCGCGCGAAGGACGGCGCACGCCTCTCGTTCTCCCTCGTCTACAGCCCGTCGACGATCTCGCACGAGCCGAACATCGCCGTGGTCCAGTCGCAGTGGAAGGCCATCGGCGTCGAGCTGGCGTTCGGCAGCCTCACCCAGGCCGAGCTGAACCAACGCCTCCAGTCCGGCGACTACTCGTTCTCCTGGGGCTCGGGCACCCGACCCGACGCCGACGTGCTGCGCTCCACCTACGGCGGCCTGGACGAGGAGCTGGACCGGACCTTCGCCCAGATCCTGGCCGAACCGGACATCGCCAAGCGCAAGGCGCTGGCCGCGCAGGCGTCCGCGATCGTCCTGGACAAGGCCTACTACATCCCGCTCTACGACTTCATCCAGCCGCTGGCCTACCGCAACAGCACGCACCTGCCGCTGCTGGAGGCCACCCACATCCCGTGGCTGGGCGACGCCTGGATCGACCAGCCGTGACCCGGACCGGGGGCCGTCCACGGCGGCCCCCGGCTTCCGTTGGGAGCCGACGATGAGCCACTCCACCCCACCCACTCCCGCCGCCCGCGGCCTGGCCCGCGTCGTGGCGGCCAAGCTGGCGCGCGCCGCCGCGGTGATCCTCGCGGCCTACTCCGCCTCGTTCTTCCTGCTGTTCGTGCTGCCCGGCGACGCCGTGCTGGCCCGCATCGGCACCACCGACACCCTCGGCTCGGCCGACGTGGCCGACCTCGACCTGGACCTGCTCCGCCAGGAGGTCGGCCTGTCCGACAGCCTGTGGGCGCAGTACGCCGACGGCGTGACCGGTCTGCTGCGCGGCGACCTCGGCCGGTCGCTGGTCACCGAGCAGCCGGTGACCCACCTGCTGGCCGAGGTGCTGCCGAACACCGTCACCCTGGCCGCGGTGTCGCTGGCCGCGTCGGTGCCGCTGGGCTTCCTCCTCGCCGTGCTGGCGGTCAACCCGCGCTCGCGTGCCGTCCGCTCGCTGGCGTCGCTGATCCCCTCCGCGTACGTGAGCCTGCCGGTGTTCTGGGTCGGCATCCTGTTCGTCTACTTCTTCTCCATCACGCTGGGCTGGTTCCCCTCCAACGGCAGCCGGGGCGCGGCCTCGCTGGTGCTGCCCGCGGCCGTCCTGGCGCTGCTCGGCGCGGCCCAGTTCGCCCAGGTGCTGATCAGCGGCCTGCGCGCGGAACTGGGCGCCACGTACGCGGCGGTCACCGCGCCCGCCAAGGGCGCCGGCCGGTTCCACACCCTCTACCGGCACTGCCTGCGCAACGCGTCCTTCCCGTTCCTGGCGGTCTTCGGGCTGCGGGTCGGGCAGCTCCTCGGCGGCACCGTGGTGGTGGAGGTGGTGTTCTCCCGCGTCGGGCTCGGCCGGCTGATGGTCGACTCGGTCAAGGCGGTCGACCTGACCGTCGTGCTCGGCCTGGTCGTGGTGCTGGCCGCGGCCTACGTCGTCGTCAACGCCCTGGTCGACATCGGCTACGTCCTGCTCGACCCACGTCTGCGCCGCCGTGCGGCGAGCGCCGCCACCGCGGAGGTCCGGGCGTGACCGACACCCTCGCCACCACCGTCGCCCACCCCGCGCCCGCGACCGGGGGCGCGCCCGGCGCGGGCCGCGGCCGTCGCCGCCGGCGCGTCCGCGAACTGCACGTCCACCTGGCGCTCGTCGCCGCGCTGGTCCTGGTCGCGCTCTTCCCCGGGCTCGTGACGTGGCACGACCCGTACGAGCTGGACGGCCTGCCGTTCACCGCGCCGAACGGCGACTTCTGGTTCGGCACCGACGAGATCGGCCGGGACCTGTTCTCCCGCGTCGTGCACGGCCTGCGGATCTCGCTGTTCTCCTCGCTGCTGGCGGTGGCCGTGGCGCTGGTCGTCGGCGCGGTGGTCGGCGTGCTGTCCGGACTGCGCCCCGGAGGGCTGCTCGACCGCGTGCTCGGCGTGCTGACCGAGGCCGTCATGGCCATCCCCGGCGTGCTGCTGGCGCTGGCGGTGATCACCACCTACGGGCGCGGGGCGTTCGTCGCGGCGGTCGCCATCGGCGTCGGCGAGGCGACCGGCTTCGCCCGGCTGATCCGCGGCTGCGTGATCCGCGCCGGCACGCTCGCCTACGTCGAGGCGGCCCGCACGTGCGGCGCCGGGCCACTGCGGGTGATCACCCGGCACGTCGTCCCGAGCATCCACCACCAGGTGCTGTCCTACACCGCGCTGCACTTCGGCCTGGCGATGCTCGCCATCGGCTCCCTCAGCTACCTCGGGTTCGGCGAGGCCCCGCCGTCGGCGGAGTGGGGCGTGCTCATCGCCGGCGGCCAGAAGTACCTGGCGCACGCCTGGTGGGTCGCCATCATCCCCGGCCTGGCGCTCACCGCCGTGGTCGTGCTGCTCAGCCGCCTCGCCTACCTGCTCCAGGAGGACCACGCATGACACCGCTCGTCAGGGTCGCCGATCTCACGGTCGCCTACCGCCGCCGGCACGGCGACGCCGAGGACACCGCGCTGGCGGCCGTGTCCCTGGACATCCCGCGCGGTCAGGTGACCGCGGTGATCGGCGAGTCCGGTTCCGGCAAGAGCACGCTCGCGCACGCGGTCGTGCGGCTGCTCCCGCCCAACGGGCACATCGCGGCCGGCCGCGTCGAGTTCGCCGGCGAGGACGTGCTGTCGCGCGGCGACGAGGAGTTCCGCCCGCTGCGCGGCCGGCACATCGGCTTCGTGCCGCAGGACCCGGTCGCCTCGCTCAACCCCACCAAGACGATCGGCGCGCAGCTGCGCGAGGCGTTCCGGCTCGCCCGCTCGCCGTTGTCGCCAGGCGAGGTCGAGGACCGGATCCGGCAGGACCTGGCGGACGTGGGGTTCGCCGACCCCGAGGCCCTGCTGGCCCGCTACCCGCACGAGCTGTCCGGCGGCATGCGCCAGCGCGTGCTGGTCACCATCGCGTTCTCGCAACGCCCGGAGCTGGTCATCGCCGACGAACCCACGAGCGCGCTGGACGTGCTGGTCGGGCAGGAGGTGCTGCGCGCCATCCACGCCGCCCGCGCCCGCCACGACACCACGGTCGTGCTCATCACCCACGACCTCGTGCTGGCCAGCCGCAACGCGCAGTCCGTGGTGGTGCTGGAACGCGGCGCCGTGGTGGAGTCCGGCCCCGTCGCCGAGGTCTTCACC
Organism: Actinosynnema sp. NPDC059335; assembly: GCF_042752395.1. Taxonomy (NCBI): domain Bacteria; kingdom Bacillati; phylum Actinomycetota; class Actinomycetes; order Pseudonocardiales; family Pseudonocardiaceae; genus Actinosynnema; species Actinosynnema sp. NPDC059335. Next base: position 17,196 of record NZ_JBHYXZ010000144.1, read on the forward strand.
CGGCCCCGCCACGCCTACACGAAGGCGCTGCTGGCCAGTTCCACGCGGGTGGCGCAGGGGAGGGTGCTCGGCATCGCCGAGGCCCACCTGCGCCGGGCCGAACGCGCCGCCCCCGCCACGCCGCCCGGACCGCCGGTGATCGAGCTGGTCTCCGTGTCCAAGCGGTTCGGCACCGCCCGGCGCGGCACGCAGGCCGTGGACGACGTGTCCCTCACCGTGCCGCGCGGCACGACGTTCGCGCTGGTGGGGGAGTCGGGGTCGGGCAAGACCACCACCGGCAGGCTGATCCTCGGCCTGGAGCGACCCGACCGGGGGACCGTCCGCGTGCTGGGCCGCGACGTGCCGGGCCTGCGCCGCGCCGGGCTGCGCGCCCTGCGCCGGGACATGCAGGTCGTGTACCAGAGCCCGTTCGAGTCGCTGAACCCCCGGCTGTCGCTGCGCGCCATCATCGCCGAACCCCTGGACGCCTACCGGGTCGGCGACCGCCGGGAACGCGACGCCCGGGTCCGGGAACTGCTGGAGCTGGTCCGCCTGCCGCAGTCCTACCTGGACCGCAAGCCGCGCGAGCTGTCCGGCGGCCAGCGGCAGCGGGTGGCGATCGCCAGGGCGCTGGCCCTGCGGCCGGAACTGCTGGTCCTGGACGAGCCGGTGTCCGCGCTGGACGCCACCGTGCAGGCCCGGGTGCTGGACCTGCTCACCGAACTCCAGCGGGAGCTGGGCCTGACCTACTTCCTCGTGACGCACGACCTCGCCGTGGTGGCCGACATCGCGCAGCACGTCGCGGTGATGCGCGCCGGCCGGGTGGTGGAGCACGGCCCGACGTCGGACGTCGTCCTCACCCCGCGCGACGACTACACCCGCGCGCTGCTCGCGGTCTAGGCGGTCGCCCCGACGACCGCCTGGATGTCCACGTCCAGCACCGTCGACACGGCGGGCAGCACGCGGCACCCGGCGCGGTACTGCTCCAGCAGCAGGTCCACCTCCGGCTCGGCCAACCCGTCGACCACCACCTCGACCAGCACCCGGCCGACCTTGAGCCGGTTCGGCGTGTAGCGCGAGGTCCGCGCGCGGACGTGCACCGCCCGCGTGCCCGGGTTGTCCGCGTCGGGGTCGCCGTCGGCCCGCAGCACGTTGAGCAGGTTGACCACCAGCGCCGAGACCAGCAGGTCCAGCGGGCCGGGCGCCCGGCCCGGCCCGCCCGTGGCGACCGACCCGTCCGCGAGCAGCTCGAACGAGGGCCCCTGCACCGCGAACCGGCCCCGGACGTCCGTGGTGCAGCCGGTGATGGCGCTGATGTAGTCGTATCCGCTCATCTGCTCTCCAACAAGCGCGAAGTGGCGCGTCCAGTGTGCGTCACCCGAGCGAGCGGAACAGCGGCGTACCGCCATCTGGACACTGTGGACGGGTCAGCGCTTGGCCAACTCGGCGGCGAAGATCGCGGACGCCTTCTTCAGCACGTCGATCTCCTCCTGCATGGCCCCGATCCGCTCGTGCGCCGACTCCAGCTCGGCCTCCAGCTCGGCGATGCGGGCGAGCAGCCGCTCCCGCGGCGCCTGCCGGAGCCGGGCGGCCTCGCCGGCGCTGAACATGCCGTCGTCGAGCCGCTTCACCCAGATCCGCAGGGACTGCTCGCCGACCTCGAACTCCTCGGCCACCTCGCGCAGGATCGACCGGTTGCCGGGCTCGGCCTGGCGGCGCTCGACAACCCGGCGGACAGCGGCGGCGCGCACCTCGTCGCTGTACTTCCGCTCGAACGCCATGGCCGCCCTTCCGTCAACACCGTCTCGACACAGCGTAACGAGTGGCGCCGCCTCCCGGACCACGACGGGCGGTGTCGCGGGGGGGGCCGCTCGCCCGGCCGGGGCGCCCCGCCCCGCGGGGGGGGGGGCGCGCGGCCGGGCCCCAGCGGCCCCCCCCGCGCGGCCGGGGGGGGCCCACC
>NZ_JBHYXZ010000144.1:19144-20809 GCF_042752395.1 Actinosynnema sp. NPDC059335
CCACCCGCCCCACCCGGGCCGGCGTCCCCCGTGCCCCGGATCGCCGGTCCGGGGCACGCGTCACGGCGGGGGAGGGCTCGCCGGACCGTCCACTGCCGAGCCCCGCGTCGCGCCGGGTCCGGCCTAACCCGCGGTCACGCTCCACCGGACGGGCAGGGCGCGGAGCCCGCGCAGCGCCCCGAACGTGCGCTCGGCCCGGTAACCGGGCACGGGCTCGAAATCCGGCAGCGCCGCCAGCAACTCCTGCACCACCACGCGCAGTTGCAGCCGGGCGAGGTGCACGCCCAGGCAGCGGTGCGGGCCGGCACCCCAGCCCAGGTGCCGGTCCGGCCGCGGCCGGTCGAGCCGGAACACGTCCCCGTCCGGGAACAGGTCGGCGTCGCGGTTGCCGCTGCCCCACAACAGCAGCACCCGGTCCCCGCGGCGCAGCGGCACGCCGGCCAGCGCGGTGGCCCGCCGCACGGTCCGCCCGGTGGCCGCGACCGCCGACTCGTGCCGCACGCTCTCCTCCACCAGGGCCGGGATCAACGCGGGATCGGCCAGCACCCGCTGTCGCAGCTCCGGGCGCGTGCCCAGCACCAGCGCCGTGTTGGCGATGGTGTCCGCGGTGGTCAGCGTGGCCGCCGCGACCATCATGACCGCGTGCTTGAGCAGGGCGTCGTCGTCCACGTCGTGGTCGCGGACCCGGGCGTGGTCCACCGCCCCGCGCGCGGGGCGGTGCTCCGCCTCGCCCCGCCGGGCGCGGATCAGCTCCAGCAGGAGTCCCGCCGGCCGGTGCGCGGACCCCGCCGGGGTCGAGGTGAACAGCTCCCGCGCCAACGCCGAGAACTCCTCCCGGCGGTCGCCGGGCACGCCCAGCAGCGCGGCGGTGACCAGCGGCGGCACCACCGCCGCGAAGTCGGCCACCAGGTCGGCCTCGCCGCGCGGGCGCAGGTCGGCCAGCACCCCGCGGGCGACCGACCGGATGTACGGCTCGTGCCGCGCCGCGGCGTCGCGGCTGAAGAACGGCCGCATCACCCGCCGCCACCGCGTGTGCTCGGGCCGGTCGCTGTCGAACAGCGGGGCGGACACGCCCTCGGGCGTGGGCAGCGCCATCGTCGCCCCGAGCCCTTCGACGGCCGAGCTGAACGTGGCGTCGTCGGTGGCCACCTGCCGGATGTCCCGGGCGCGGGTCACCACGTGGAACCCGCCGTGCGCGTCGCTGCGCGCGACCGGGCAGCGCTCCCGCAGCTCGGCGGTGCGGTCGTGGATGACCTCGCCCACCCCGGGCGCCGAGTGGTCGAAGCGCGCCACCCACTCCGGAGCGTCGCACCGCGCCGTCCCGCCGGACGCCACGTCCCCGCCCACGGCGATCGGATTTCCCACACGAACCCCCAGATCCTGGACACGACCCATCGCCCGGCGAGAGCGCCGGGCGAAGGACGGATCACCCTGTCGCGAACGAATTCCCGCGCGGCCGTCGGCGCTGTCACAGGCGTATCGGCCACGCGGTGAACCCGGTCGATTCTTCCAGGAGTCTGGGAGCGCTCTCGCACGTAGGGCGACGGGTGTCCACGACCTCCGCGACATCGGTGGAGCGGTGGAATACGAGACCTGCGGGCACCCGAAGGTCCCCAACGGCGGTGCGTGGGGGGGGGGGGGGGGGGCGCCCGGGGCCGGCGCGAA
>NZ_JBHYXZ010000145.1:0-11172 GCF_042752395.1 Actinosynnema sp. NPDC059335
GCTCCGGACCACCGGTCCGGAGCCGCTTCGCCGTGGGGCGGGGTCAGCCCTCGCGCAGCCAGTCCGCCACCCGCTCGCCGATCATGATCGAGGAGAGGTTGGTGTTGGCGCGCACCGTGCTCGGCATGATGGACGAGTCGGCCACGAACAGGTTCTCGGCGCCGTGCACCGCGCCCCGCGCGCCCACCACGGCGTCCGGGTCGGACGCCGGGCCCATCTTCACCGTGCCGACCGGGTGGTAGGCGCTCTCCAGGCTGGTCTTCACGAACTGCCGCACCATGTCGTCCTTGTCGATCATGGCGTCGCGCAGCACCACGAAACCCTGGCCGAGCTTCAGGATGTCGGGGTGGTGCGCCAGCTGCCACGCGGTGCGCACGCCGTCCACGAGGATGTCCATCTCCCGCTCGTCGTCGAGGAAGTTCAGCTCGATGACGGGCGCCGCGGCCGGGTCCGCGGCCGTCAGCCTGATCCGGCCGCGGGAGCCGGGGCGCTGCGACACCACCATGACGCCGAGGATCTCGGTGGCCCCGGCGAGCATCTGCAACTCCGGGAAGTGCGCCAGCGAGAAGTGGTTGACCATGTAGTACTGCAGGTCGTTGAACTCGCCCGAGACCGGCGAGGTGGTGCGCACGATCTGCTGGAGGAACGCCTCGGTCGGGTCGACCGCGCCGGGCTCCGGCACCAGGAACGCGCCGGTGCGCTGGTGGTCGACCAGGTTGCCGCCGACGCCCGGCAGGTCCGCCCGGACGTCGATGCCGAGCCGGCGCAGGTCCTCGGCGGGCCCGATGCCGGAGCGCAGCAGGATCGCCGGGGACGCGACCGCGCCGGCCGCCAGGATGATCCGGCGTCCCTCGACCAGCTCGTACGAGCCGCCCCGGGTGGACGCCGTCACGCCGATCGCCTTGACGCCGTCGAACACCACCCGGTCCACCGTGGTGAGCGCCCGGATCTCCAGGTTGGGCCGGCCCCGGACCAGCCGCAGGTACGTCGTGCCGGTGGTGGCCCGGCGCACCGCGTCGTGCCGGGTGGACGGGATCGAGCCGATGCCCGTCGCCTCGGGGTGGTTGTGGTCCTTGACCTCCGGGAAGCCGTGGTCGAGGGCGGCCTGGGTGAACGCCGTCTGCGCGGGCGACAGCTCCTCCGGCGCCCAGCGGCGGATCGGGTACGGCCCGCTCCCGCCGTGGAACTCGCTCTCGCCGAAGTCCTGGTCGTTCTCCAGCTTGCGGAAGTACGGCAGCACGTCCGCGTAGGACCACCCCGGGTTGCCCGCCGCGGCCCAGTCGTCGTAGTCCTCCGGGACGCCGCGCAGGCCGACCGTCGCGCCCACCGCCGAGGAGCCGCCCGCGAGCTTGCCGCGGGGGTAGCGAATGCGACGGCCGTCGTGGACGTCGGCCCGGAAGGTCCAGTCGTTGCCCTCGAACGACATCGACCTGCCGTAGAAGATCTCCTCCGGGAGGTCCTCGGGCTCGACGTAGTCCGGGCCGCCCTCCAGGAGCAGCACGCGCCGCGCGGGATCCTCGGTCAGCCGGGCCGCGAGCGCCGCACCGGCCGATCCGGCGCCGACGATGATGTCGTCATATTGAGCCGTCATAAGCAGTCCTCGAAGAATTGGGCGCTTCGGGCGCAGGGTCCTGCGTCCCGTCGCCGAGCGTCGCACCGGCCGCGATGACCTTGCTACTCACCCGTTGCCCGGCGTTCCCGGCACGGCGTTCGGCCCCGGCGCGGATGTGCTTGCGGCACAACGACTTCTCCGATCATGCCCACTTCGCCGCCGTTCGCACCACCGGCGCACCCGGTGAGCACGCTGGGAGTAGGCGGCCGATCCCCCGCGCCGCAACGATTTCACCCAGTCCGACCCGTCGCGGCGATCCGCGGCGGGACGAAGGGAGCGAACAATGTCGAGCCTCTGGGGTGCGCTCCGGCGCCGCGTCCTGACTCCCGACATCTCCGCGACGAAGCTGTCGGTGCGCGGCTTCCACTACAAGGACGACACCGCGCGGGAACTCCTCGAAACCGTGGGCCGGTCGTTCCTGCAGGGCTACGGGCACGCCGCCGAGTCCCGCACGCCGGACGAGGCGGAGCGCAACCTCGAACTCCTGCCGCACGACTTCCGCGGTTTCGCCTACGAGGGCGCCGGCATGGGCTTCGCGGTGCGCGACGCGCTGCCGTTCGGCCGCGGTGGCCGGGTGGGGCGGTTCCTCGAAGGCCGGGCCAAGGCCCACGACTACATGGTCATCGTGGGCGTCGGCTGGGCGATGGCCCGGGTGCCGCGGTCGCGGTGGTCCAAGCTCGGCCTGGACGACCCGCTGCTGCGCTGGCTCGCGCTCGACGGCTACGGGTTCCACCAGGCGTACTTCCACACCGGCAAGTACGTCCGGCAGCAGTACCGCGAGGCGGACTTCCCGTGGCCCGCCGACGGCCACGCCTGGTACTCCGCCCGCGGCATCGACCAGGGTATCGGCCGGGCGCTGTGGTTCGTCGGCGGCGCCGACCCGAAGGTCGTGGTGGACCTGGTCGAGTCGTTCGACGAAGAGCGCCACGCCGACCTGTACGCGGGCACCGGGCTCGCCGCCACCTACGCGGGCGGGCTGCCCGAGGACGAGCTGCGGTGGTACGCCGACCGGGTCGGCCGCTACCTGCCGAACGTCGCGCAGGGCAGCGCCTTCGCCGCCACCGCACGCGTGGACCAGGGCCTGGTCGTGCGCCACACCGGTGCCGCGACCCGGGTCTTCTGCGACCTGACGCCGGACGAGGCGGCGCGGCTGTGCCACGACACGCGCCCGCCGGCGGTGGCCGAACTCCCCGAACACCCCGGGATCCCCGCCTTCGAGGTGTGGCGCAGGCGCATCACCGCGGCGTTCACGACCGAAGCGGATGTGACGGCATGACCACGACCGACACGGCCGGTCCCCGGACCGTGCCGGGGCCGCCGCGCGGCGAGACCCTGAGCCTGCTGGCCAGGATGGCGCGCGACCGGCTCGCCGTGATGACGTCGGTGTCCCGGCAGTACGGCGACGCGGTGCGGCTGCGCCTGGGGCCCAAGTCGATGTACTTCTTCAACCACCCCGACCACGCGAAGCACGTGCTCGCCGACAACCCCGGGAACTTCGTCAAGGGCATCGGGCTCGTGCACGCCCGACGCGCGCTCGGCGACGGCCTGCTCACCAGCGAGGGCGAGCTGTGGAAGGCGCAGCGCAAGACGATCCAGCCGGTGTTCCAGGCCAAGCGGATCGCCGGCAAGGCCGACGTCATCGCGCAGGAGGCCGCGGGCCTGGTCGACAAGCTGCGCCGGCGCCGCGGCGGCGCGCCGGTCGACATCAGCGAGGAGATGACCGGGCTGACGCTGGGCGTGCTCGGCCGCGCCCTGCTCGACGCCGACCTCGGCGCGTTCGAGTCCATCGGGCACTCGTTCGAGGCGGTCCAGAACCAGGCGATGTTCGAGATGATGTCGCTGAGCACGGTGCCGCACTGGGTGCCGTTACCCGTGCAGCGGCGCTTCCACCGCGCGCGGGCCGACCTGGACCGCATCGTGGCGCGGCTGGCCGACGAGCGCCGCGCGAACCCGACGCCCGACGGCGACGACATCCTGTCCCGGCTGGTCGAGGCGACGCGGCGGGAACCCGACCCGGCCGTCGCCCACCAGCGGGTGCGCGACGAGATGGTGACCCTGCTGCTGGCCGGGCACGAGACCACGGCGAGCACGCTGAGCTGGACGTTCTACCTGGCCGACCGGCACCCCGAGGTGTGGGAGCGGATGCACGCCGAGGCCGTGGAGGTGCTGGGCGACCGGCTGCCGACGTTCCGCGACATCGCGCGGCTGAAGTACACGACCCAGGTGATCCAGGAGGTCATGCGGCTGTACCCGCCGGTGTGGATCCTGCCGCGGGTGACCCGCGAGGAGGACGTGATCGGCGGCTACCGCGTGCCGGCCGGCGCGGACGTGCTGATCTGTCCGTACACCCTGCACCGGCACCCCGCGTTCTGGGAGGAGCCGGACCGGTTCGACCCGGACCGCTTCTCGCCCGGCCGCTCGTCCGGGCGGTCCCGCTACGCCTACCTCCCGTTCGGCGCCGGTCCGCGCGTGTGCGTGGGCAGCGGCCTCGGCATGATGGAGGCGACCATCGTGGCCGCCAGCGTGGTGCGCGAGCTGCGGCTGTCCACGGCCCCGGGGTACGAGGTCCGCGGCGAGCCGATGCTGACGCTGCGCGTGCGCGGCGGGCTGCCGATGACCGTGCGGTCGGCCGCGTGAGCGGTCGCCGCGTCGGGCCGATCGGCGGACGCGCCGGGGCACGGCGTCACCGCGGGTGCGCGTCCCGGTGGTCGCCCCGGCTCCGGTCGGGCGAACCCGCCCGCGACGCCCCCGAACCCCGCGATCAGGCCACTACGCTGGTGCTCCTCCTTCCTTCCCCATCCCGACGTGCCTGCGGAGGAACCGATTCCGATGCGATCAATCGTCATGGCCGGTTTGCGCGGGCTGTCCACCGCGCAGGTGCGCCTGGTGCGCCCGGTGCGGTACGGGGCGGCCGGCGGGACGGTGGGCCGGGTCTACCGCGAGCTGGAGCGTGATTTCGGCGTGCTCGCGCCGCCGGTCGCGCTGCACGCGTCCTCACCGGACGTGCTGGCGGCGACCTGGCTGATGCTGCGCGAGACGCTGCTCGTCCCCGGCTCCGTGCCGCGGGAGCAGAAGGAGGCGGTGTCCACCGCCGTGTCCGAGTCGAACAACTGCCCGTTCTGCGTCACCATGCACTCCTCGATGCTGATCGACCTCGTCGGCTACCGGGGCGGTCACATCCCGGACCCCGCGGCGCGGGCCGTCGCGGAGTGGACGACGGCGAACGCGACGCCGGAGGGCGCGGCCGCGCACCCCGTGCCGTTCCCGGCCGCGCAGGCGCCGGAGATGGTCGGCACGGCCGTGACGTTGCAGTACCTCAACCGGATGGTGAACCTGTTCCTGGGCGAGCTGCCGCTGCCGCCCGGCTCGCCGGCCTCGTCCCTCGTGGTGGTGCGGCGGGTGCTGGTGTGGTTGATGAAGTCGGCCGAGCGCCGCGGCCCGCGGCCGGGGACGTCGCTGGACCTGCTGCCGGACAGCCCGTTGCCGGACGACATGGCGTGGGCGCGGGGCCACGACGCGATCGCCGGCGCGTTCGCCCGCGTCGCGGCCACCATCGAGGAGGCCGGCCGCCGTTCCGTCCCGGAGCGGGCGCGGGAGCTGGTGCTGGCGCACGTGAACCGGTGGGACGGCAAGCCGATGGGCATCAGCCGGGCGTGGGTGGAGGAGGCCGTCGCCGACCTGCCCGAGGACCAGCGCGGGGCCGGGCGGTTGGCGCTGCTGACGGCGCTGGCGTCCTACCAGGTCGACCAGTCCGTCGTGGACCGCTTCCGCGCGGAGCGGCCGGACGACCGGTCGCTCATCGACCTGACGTCGTGGTCCAGCCTGACCGCCGCGCGCCGGGTGGGCGGCTGGATGAGGTTCCGGGACCCCGCCCCTCCCGTGGCGCAGCCCGCGCACGAGTGACGGCCGGTCCCCGGGCCTCCGACAGCTCCGGTCCGCCAGGGCCGGAGCTGTCGCGCGCGCCGGTGCCGGGATCGGCGCGGTTCCGGGCGATCCGGACACGACCGGCGAGGCATCCCGTCTCGGGGAGCCGGCTCCATCGACCCGATCGTCGCCCGGCCGCCATCCTGCCTCAGGGCACCGGACCCGATACCGTCACCCGCTCGGGCAACCACCTCGCAGCACCGGCGAGCCGGCTCCACCGTCCCGGCGCGTCCGCCATTTCTCCCCCGGCGACGCGTGGCCGTCGGATTTCCCCGTGCGGGCAAGGGAAAGCCCCCGCGGTGCCCGGTGCGCACCGACGGGGGCTCCCGCTCAGCGGTGGGCCAGCTCGACCCCCGCCGAGCTGTGCGTGTCCAGCTCCGGCAGCGCGAGCAGGATCGGCAGGTCCAGCGTCCGGGTCGACCGGGTCTCGATGTCCGCCTCGGCGGTCAGCCCCGCCCGCACGGTGGCCGCCCCGGCCCCGCCGACGAACAGCGGACGCCGCTTGGACGGGTTCGGGTCGAGGTCGTCCACCGCGACCACGGCGGCCCGGAGGTGGAACTGCCCCTCCGGCAACGACTCCAGCCGGTACGGCCCCGCGCCGTCGCGGATGTCGCACGCCACCGGGACGCCCTGGGCGATCGGGTCCCGGAACGCGCCGACGTACACCCGCACCGGCGTGCGCGTCTCCGGCACGGCGACCCACCCGGCCACCGCGCCCGCCTGGCCGCCGCGGACGGGACCGGCGAACGGCGCGGGCGGCAGCACGCCACCCCGCGACAGCGCCCGGTACCGGGCGGGCGGCACGCCGACGCTGCGGGTGAAGCGGCTGGTGAACGTGCCGAGGCTGTTGTAGCCCACCATGTACGAGATCTCGGTGACGCTCAACGACGTCTCCAGCAGGAGCTGCTTGGCCTTGGTGAGCCGGATCGCGGTGAGGAACCGGCCGGGAGAGGTCCCGGTCAGCGTCCGGAAGACCCGCGAGAAGTAGAACTTGCTCAGGATCGCGGTGTCCGCCATGTCGGCCAGTGAGAGCGGCTCGTGGTACCGGCTCCACATCGTGTCGATCGCACGCTCTACCGCAGACTGCACGACAGTCCCTCCATTCCCCTCGTCGGCGCGGTCGCGTCGGCCGGCCGTCACACCCGTCCCCGCGCCCGGAACTCGTCCGCGATGCGGCGGCGCCACACCTCGTAGGCGGGGACGTCGCCGTCGACCGGGCCGGTCGGCCGGTTGCGGGCGCTCACCTCCGACGCCTCCGCCACCGGCAGGCCGCAGAACACGTCGGTCGCCAGCTCGTTGTGCGGCACGACGAGCCCGGCCTTGACCCGCGCGGTCGCGGCGAACGCGCTCGCCTGGGCCACGAACGGCCGGTGCTCCCCCGCCCGGTCCCACAGCAGCTCCAGCTCGCGCCGCTCGACGCCGCCGGCGTAGGTGGCGGCCAGGCCCGCGCCGCTGTAGAGGTCGCAGTGCCGCTCCCGCGGGAACTTGTCGATCAGGTTGGCCACCACCTCGGGGTCCGTGCCGCCGACGAACCACAGCGCGCGGCCGATCCCCTGGTCGATCGCCCGGTCGGCGTACCAGGCGGGTCCTTCGGCGGGCCACGGGAACGACGGTTCCCGGTAGTGCTCGTGCACGTACTCGTCCGGGTGGAAGTACGCCTGATGGAACCCGAAGCCGTCGTGCACGAGCCAGCGGATCAGGTCGTCGGTCACGTTCGCGGTCACGGCGGGCCAGCGGAACCGCGGCACCCGCGCCAACGCCCACCCCACGCCGACGTAGACCATGTAGTCGTGCGACCGGGCGCGCCCGGTGAGGAATTCGGCGACGCTGCGGCGGCTGCCCAGCGGCAGGCCGTCGCGGACCGCGAAACCCATCGCCGCGCCCTCGTAGGCGAAGCCGCGGAACCGGACCGGCACCTCCTCCAGCAGGGGCTCGACGTCCAGCGGCCGCCGCGACGCCGCCGCGTGCCCGTACCCGGTCAGGAACACCCGGCCGACCGTTTCGAGCAGTTCGGTCGCCTCGGGCGTCTTCTCGTGGAAACCGCGCACCGAGGGTTTCGTCTCCGACATCGACGGCGTCAGCACGCGGCGCCGCAGCGACCGGTACAGGTTGGCCATGGTGCTCTCCCATCGGTATCCGGTCGCCGCGGGCGGCGGTTCGTCCGAGAATCCACCGCGGGTCCGACCCGGTCTACTCCACCCTTGCGCCGGGCCCGCGCGATCGAGGTCTACCGGCGCGCGGAGCCGACCGCCACCGGAACCCTCGCCCGGTCGCGCATCCGCACGGTCACCCGCAGGTGCTCCCCCGGGCCCACCGCGACCACGTGGCTCACCCCGCCCGCGAACAGCGGGGCGGGGCCGCCGCGGCGCACCGCGACCGCGACGCACCGGGCGGACGTGGCGCCGACCACCAGCTCGTGCTCCAGCGGACCCTCGACCAGCGTGCTGGGCACGGCCGGGCTGCACGGGATCAGGTCGTCGATGATCCCGACGGCGATCTCGGACGCCTCGGCCACCGCCGGCACCTCCAGCGTGCCGACCAGCGACCCGCTGCCGCCGAACCGGGGCAGCGGCACCGCGTCGAACAGCGGCGAGCCGGTCTCCAGCGGGTTGTCGTGGTCGGGCGGGGCGGCGGCCGCGAGCAGCCCGCTGACCTCCGGGTTGCGGTACTGGGTGGGCGAGAGGCCCACCGCCCGGGTGAACCTGGTGGTGAACGTGCCGACGCTGCTGTACCCGATCGTGGCGACGACGTCGGCGACGTTCATCCACGTGGTCAGCAGCAGGCGTTTGGCCTCGAATAATCGGACGGCGGTCAGGTACCGGCCCGGCGGCACGCCCACGGCCGCGTGGAACAGGCGGGAGAAGTGGAACGGGCTGACCAGCGCGGCACCTGCGACATCGCGCAGCGTGAGAGGTTCGTAGTAGTTGGTGCGCATCATCGTGATGGCACGCTGGACGGCATCGTGCACGGTCTTTCCTCTCGCCCTTGGCGGACGAATTGTCCGACGCGGCACCGGGCGCGAGCGAACACGTCGGATCGACGTTCGCCCGCCATGGGAAAAATTCCGCTCCGGTGCGACACGGAACCATCCGGCCGCTTTTGGTGGATCCGGCCGGTCCGGTTGACCGGCGCATACCCACCACCCCAGTTGGCTTTTGTGCGCGGCCCCCACAACCCCGCACCGGGAAAGACGCTATCAGGGCGCACGACTGCCCGTAATTGCCCGGAACGAGGACAGCAATCTGCGAGACGACCATCCGACGGGCGGACTAGCCGCTTCTGCCGTCCGGGTGTGTCGCCCCGGCGGGGCGGAACGCGGCGCGCCGGCGATGTCGCTGTTCACGGCCACGTCGCCGGGTGCGCGCGCCGGATCGCGCCCGCCGGGCCCGGTGTGGCCCTGCCACGGTCGTCCGGGGCTCGGCGCGGTTTCGACGTGACGTTTTCCGCAACGGCCGCAGGGTGCCATATTCCTCCGACCCGGATACGCGGCGAACCGGTTCCGCGCTGCTCGACCGGCCTTTTCGAACGTCACCGCGCAGCTCGCGGGGGAACCGCGACAGGGGGGCGCGATCAGCGGAACCGGGGTCGACAAGATCCCGGCCGCAAGCGTCGCCGGCCCGTGTTGTCCGGGCGCGATTGTCCGCCCGTCGGCCCAGGGCGACCCGGCCGACGGGAAGCGCGCGAACCGTTGTTCTCGGCGTCGACCGCGCCCGCTGTGCCATTCGCGCGGAGCCGGGCGCGGGGGAAGACACGAACCGCGGCTCAGGCGCGGCACGGTGCCCGGCGCGGTGGCCTCCTCGCGCCGACACCCGTCGTCGCCCGCTCGACGGCACGGGGAAGGCACGAGCGGCACGAACCTCGGCCCGTTCCCGCGGCGCGGGCGCGGCACGGTGGCCTCCTTGACCACCGAGGCCGTCGCGGCGACGCTGCCGGCCCTGGTGGAGCCGGGCGACGCGCTGGCACCCGCTCGACGGCACGGGGGAAGGCGCGGCCGACCGCGACGTCGGCGGCCGTGGCCGCCTCGGTCTGGGGGGTGGGTCCGCCGCGCCTTCCGGGGACGAACCGGGCTTCCCCGGTTCGTGGCACCCGTCGTCCGCGCTACGCCTCGTTCGCCACCGGCACCGCGGGCGCGCTCGCGCTCCGGGTCGCCCGCGACCGCAGGCCGAGCCAGACGAACAGGATGCTGGCGGCCGTGACGATCACGTTCACCACGAGCGCCAGGTGGATGCCGCGCAACTCCTCCGCCTGGCTCGCCGCGATGGCGGTCAGGATCGGGATGCCGACCGTGATGCCGACCTGCTGCGTCATCGACGTGAGGCCGGTCGCCAGGCCCTGCTCGTCGTCGGGCAGGCCGGAGGTGCCGGTCACCGTGTAGGCCACGATGGACGAGACGTGGCCGAAGAAGCTGACGAACAGCGCGGGGATCAGGATGGCCAGGCCCCAGCGCTCGGCGCCCACGAAGATCAGCGGGAGGGTGGAGACGCCCTGCACGGCCATCCCGCCCACCAGCACCTTGCGGTAGCCGTGCCGGCCGATGAGCCGACCGGCGATCGGACCCGCCAGCACCGCGGCGAGACCGGGCACGCCGAAGATCAGACCGGTCACGAACGGGTTGAGGTCCAGGACGTTCTGCAGGTACAGCGTCATCATGAAGATCATCGCCGTCTCCATGGAGAACACCGCCAGACCGGCGTAGTTGCCCCACAGCACGTTCGGCCGCCGCAGGGTGCGGATCGGCGTGAGCGGCGCGGAGGCGCGCAGCTCGATCAGCCAGAACGCGGCCAGCAGCACGACGCCGATGACGGCGGCGACGACGTTCTTCTCGATGATCGCGTAGACGACGGCCAGCAGGCCGCCGGTCACGGTGATCGCGCCCGGCACGTCCAGCTTGACCCGCTCGGGCACGCGGCTCTCCGCGATCACGAACGGCGTGGCGACCAGGATCAGCACCGTCACCGGGATGTTGATCAGGAACGCGGCCCGCCAGCTGAGCAGGCTGATCAGCGTGCCGCCGACCAGCGCGCCGATGGTGAAGCCGCCGGAGAGCAGCGCGCCGTTGAGGCCCAGGGCGCGGTCGCGGATCGCGCCCTCCGCGAACGTGGTGGTCAGCAGGGACAGCGCCGCCGGGAGCGCCATCGCGGTGGCGAGGCCCTGCAACGCGCGCCCGGCCAGCAGCGTCTCGGGGTTGCCCGCGAGGCCGCCGAGCAGCGAGGCGCCGGTCAGCACGACCATGCTGACGAGGAACAGCCTGCGTCGGCCGAACAGGTCGGCGAACCGGCCGAACAGCAGCGCGAAGCCCGCGGAGGGCAGCGCGTAGGCGGCGGTGATCCAGGGGTACTCGGCCAGCTCCATGCCGACGCCCGCGCCGGTCTGCGGCAGCGCGACGTTGAGGATCGAGAAGTCGACGGACACCATGAACCCGGCGCCGAGCAGGATCAGCAGGATGAGCCGCTGCTTGCCGCTGAACCGCGGCGGCGAGGATGTGTCGGCAGTCAAGGGACAGTCCTTTTCTGTTGCGCGAACCCGTTGATTAACCATCGACTCGTCGCCGGACCGACTGACGCCCTGTCGACGACGTCGTGCCACGAAAAATGGCGTCACGGAACCCCGTCCGATGAGGGGCGGGGGACACCCCT
>NZ_JBHYXZ010000145.1:11181-20628 GCF_042752395.1 Actinosynnema sp. NPDC059335
CTCGTGGGCTCTTACTTTTTTTTTTTAGAGACGGGCACTCCTGCTGCTCCACAAAAAATTTGCCGTCCCGCCCCCCCGTCGTTTGGGGGGCGGGGGACACCCCTCATCGGACGGTCGACACCCGGCGGAAATGCCGGGATCACAATGATGTGGTGCGGCGGGTTATCGGGAATCCCGCTCCGCGTTCTCGGCGATCCTCTTCACCATGGCGAGCCGCCGGTCCCAGTCCGCCGCGAGCCGGGACATGTGCCGCGCGGTCTCGTCCAGCGCGGCGGGCCTCACCGCGTAGCGGACCTCGCGCCCGACCCGGTTGCCGGACACGAGCCCGGCGGCGTCGAGCACGGCGAGGTGCTTGACCACGGCCTGTCGCGACACCGGCAGCCGTTCGGCCAGCGCCGTCGCGGTGACCTCGCCCTGCGCGGCGAGGAGGTCGAGCAGTTGACGTCGCGTCGGGTCGGCGAGAGCGGCGAGGACGCTGCCGAGCGGTTCGACCTCACCGCGACGTTCATCGGTCACACCGACGATTGTTCGACACGATGCTTCACCATGTCGAATACCTGGGGCCAGCCCTCGGAGTTGAACCGCACCGCCTTGTCGCGGGCCTCCTCGGACGTGCTCAGGGCCGAGAAGCCGCTCTCCACGACGCGCAGGCGCGTCTTGCCGTCCTCCGTGCTCAGCGTGAACTCGACGAGGGTGCTGTTGTCGTCGCGCAGGCCCTCGCCGGGGAACGCGCTGGCCCAGCGGTAGGCCACGTACGTCGGTGGGTCCACCTTCTCCACGCGCACCGCGACCTCGCCGAGGTTCGGGTTCTTGGCGATCAGCGACGCGCCCTCCGTGGCCACCTGGCCCGCCACGCTCTCCTCGTCCGCGACCCAGAACCCGGGCGTGGCCACGAGCGACCACACCCGTTCCAGGGAGGCGTCGATCAAGGTGTCGCGTTCGATCCGATCTTCACTCACCGGGTTCTCCTACCGTCGTCCGCCGCAACCCGCCGTTGCGCCGGCCCGCCTGAAGCTGCAACCCTATAGTTGCACATCGCGCCGGCGACGCGCAACCGCAGGGTTGCACGCGCGCTGCGCCGATCGGCCGTGCCCGCGCCTGCGCAAGGAATTCCCGTCCCTATTCGCGGGATTTGTTCCATTGTTGCGCCCACGTTTCCGGGCGGTCCGCAAGACAGCAAAATCGGAGAGATGGCGGACGCCGGGCGCGGACTAGCATGGTTTGTGCGGCACGCCGGACCGGATGGGATTTCCGGCACGGCGGGAATAGTCGCCCGATCAATGCCGCAACTCCCCGCCCACATCTGGGGCACCACTGCCCGCCACCGGTGGCACAAAACCTAGGAAAGGCACGGACATGACCTTGGTAGAGGACGGCGCACAGGCGTCCGAGAAGGTGTCGAACGTCCCGGACGACGCCGAACTCGCGCGTTCACTGGACGGGGACTTCCGCAGCGCGCACGTCACGGTCGACGGCCTGCGCCTGCACTACGTGGCGGGCGGGACCGGCCGGCCGCTGCTGCTCCTGCCCGGCTACCCGCAGACGTGGTGGGAGTTCCGCAAGGTGATGCCCGCGCTCGCGGCCGGCGGCCGGCGGGTCGTCGCGGTGGACCTGCCCGGCATGGGCGGCTCGGACAAGCCGGCCACCGGGTACGACAAGAAGTCGATCGCCCGGGTGCTCCTCGGCTTCGTCCGCGCGCTCGGCCACGAGCAGGTGGACGTCGCGGGTCACGACATCGGGTCGATCGTGGCGTTCGCCTTCGCGGCCAACCACCCCGAGGCCGTCCGCAAGGTCGCGATGCTGGACGTGGTCCACCCGGACGAGTCCATGTACGAGATCCGGATGCTGCCGACGCCCGGCTTCCCCTTCTACCCGTGGTGGTTCGCCTTCAACCAGGTCCCGGACCTGCCGGAGAAGCTGCTGGCCGGGCGCACCCGCGTACTGGTCGACTGGATGATGGACAGCTTCCTGGTGGACCGCACGGCCGTGTCCGACCGCGACCGCGCGGTGTTCGCCCGCCGCCTCGACTCGCCCGAGGCGATCCACGGCGCGAAGTCCTACTACGCGGCGTTCGGCCAGGACATCGAGGACCTCAAGACCTACGGCAAGGTGACCGCCCCGGTGCTGGGCATGGTCTCCGACCTCGGCGACGGCCTGTTCGCCGCGCAGATGCGGGCCACGCTGCCCACGCAGGCCACCGACGTGGAGATCGTCCCGGTCCCCGGCGCGGGCCACTACTTCGTCGAGGAGGCCCCGCAGGCCGTCATCGACGCGTTCACCCGGTTCTTCGACTGACCTCCCCGCCCGCCCCCACCCGGCCTCCCGGTCGGGCGACACCCACGGAGCCCAGAGTGCACACCACCACCACACCACCACGGGAAGAACTCGTCGGCCGGGCCACGGAGCTGGTCCCGATGTTCGCCAAGAACGCCATCTGGCAGGAGGAGCACCGCGTCCTGCACCCGGACACGGTCGACGCGCTCACCGGGTCGGGACTGCTGCGGTTGACCCTGCCGAAGCGGTACGGCGGCTACGAGGCCGACACCACCACCATCGTCGACGTGCTGTCCGAGCTGGCGCTGGGCGACGGCGCGGTCAGCTGGGTCGGCACGGTCTGGACCATCAGCACCTGGTTGACCGGCCTGTTCCCGGACCACGTCCAGGACGAGGTCTTCGGCGCCGGCGACGTCCGCATCAGCGGCACCTTCGCGCCGAGCGCGGTCGGCGTGCCGACGGCCGGCGGCATCGTGCTCAACGGCAAGTGGGGCTTCAACTCCGCCGCGCCGCAGAGCACCTGGAACGCCCACGCCGCGGTGCGCGTGGTCGACGGGCAGCAGCCGGAGCCGGTGCTCGTCCTGGTGCCCATGTCCGACCTGGAGGTGGTGGACGACTGGCACGCGGCCGGGATGCGCGGCAGCGGCAGCGTCACCACCGTGGCGAAGGACGTGTTCGTGCCGGACGAGCGCGTCCTGTCGTTCGTGCCGGTGCTGCAGGAGGGCCGGCACGCCTCCGAGACCAACGCGAGGTCCGCGCGCTGGCAGGTCCCCTTCCTGCCCTGGGCCAGCGCGGTGACGACGGGCACGCACCACGGCCTGGCCCGCGCGGCGTACGCCGCGTTCATGGAGCGGCTGCCCACCCGCAAGATCACCTACACCGACTACGAGCACCAGGCCCACGCCCCGCTCACGCACCTCCAGGTCGCCGACGCCACGGCGCGCATCGACGAGGCGGGCTTCCACGCCCACCGCGTCGCGGCCAGGGTGGACGCCAAGGTCGGCGAGCCGTGGTCGCTGCACGACCGCGTGAGCGCCCGGCTCGACCTGGGGCTCACCGTGCAGCGGGCCCGCGAGGCGATCGACGTCCTGGCCAACGCCAGCGGCGCGTCGTCGGTGCTGTCCACGGTGCCGATCCAGCGCATCGCCCGCGACAGCCGGACCATCGCCATGCACGCCTACCACCACGCGGACACCAACCTGGAGCTGTACGGCCGGGTCGTCTGCGGCCTGGAGCCCAACACCGTCTACCTGTGACGGCCCCGGAGTTCCCCACGACGCCACGGCAGGGGAACTCCCGCCGCGGGCGCCGCGTCACCCGGTCCGCGCCGGGCGACGCGGTGGCCCCGGGCGCTCCCGCCCCTCGCGCGGCACGCCGATCCGCCCGGTCCCGCGCTGCCCGGTCCCACCCACCCGGTCACCCTGCGCGCGCACGACCTTCCCGCACACCCGTCCGCACGGACCGACGCCACCGCAGCGGCCTCCCGCCGCTCCCCCGGCCGGTCCGGTCGGGAGCACGCACCGCACCACCGGCCGCGCCGGCACGGGGGCACCGCCCCGGCGCGCCGGCCAGCCGACACCGTCGTCGGGGAGGACAGCGACCAGGAGGGGTCGCGGGGTGCCCTGGCGGCACTCCTCGTCCTGCCCGCGCACCACCGACCAGGAGGAGTGAGGTCATGATCGTCGCCGGCCCGGAAGTCGAGTTACCGCGGACGTCGCTCACGTCGTTCGTGTTGCAGCACGCCGAGGAGCACGGATCCCGCATCGCCGTGGTGGACGTGGACGGACGCGTCTCCTACACCTTCGCCGACCTGGTGTCGCGGGTGCGGCGGGCCGCGCAGGGGTTGCGGGAGCTGGGGTTGCGGCCCGGCGACGTGGTCGCGATCCTCGCGCCGAACGTGCCGGAGTACCCGATCGCCTACCACGCGATCGCGTTGGCGGGCGGCGTCGTGACGGCGCTCAACCCGCTGGACACCCCGGCCGACCTGGAGGACCGGCTCGGCGAAACGGGCGTGCGGTACCTGGTGACCGTGCCGCAGGAGATGCCCAAGGTGCGCGCGCTGCTGGACCGCACCGACGTCGAGCAGGTCGTCGTGCTGGGCGAGGCGGAGGGCGCGACGCCGTTCGCGGCGCTGGAGCGGGCCGAGCCGATCGTGCAGACGGCGTTGGACCCGTCGGAGGAGGTGGTCACGATCCTGCACTCCAGCGGCAGCACCGGGCTGCCCAAGGGGGTGCTGCTGACGCACCGCAACATGATCGCGAAGGCGTTGTTGACCAGCGCGGTGGCGCCGAACGAGCCCGGCGACAAGGCGTTGGCGATGCCGCCGTTCCACCACGCGTTCGGGTTGTCGATGATGATGAACGCGAGCCTGTACCAGGGCACGACGCTGGTGACGGTGGAGCGCTTCGACCCGGAGACGTTCCTGCGGGCGATCGAGGAGCACCGGATCACCCGCCTGTACGTCGTGCCGACGATCGCGGTGCTGTTGGCCAGGAGCCCCCTGGTCGACCGGTTCGACCTGTCGTCGTTGCGGTCGATCGTGTCCGGTGGCGCGGCGCTCGACCCGTCGGTCGCGGCCCGGGTGCGGGAGCGGCTCGGGTGCGAGATCGGCCAGGGGTACGGCCTGACCGAGGCGATGGTGGCGTTCATGCAGACGCCGGGCGGCACGTCGCCCGCGTCCGTGGGACGCGCCGCGCCCGGCGTGGAGGCCAAGATCGTGGACGTGGCCACCGGCGCGGTGCTGGGCCGCGGCCGCAGCGGCGAGGTCCTGGTGCGCGGCCCGCAGGTGATGAAGGGGTACCTCAACGCGCCGGTGGCCACCGCGGCGGTGCTGGAGCCGGACGGGTTCCTGCACACCGGGGACATGGGCTACCTGGACGCCGACGGCGAGCTGGTCATCGTGGACCGGATCAAGGAGCTGATCAAGTACAAGGGCCAGCAGGTGTCGCCGGTCGAGCTGGAGGCCGTCCTCGTGCGCCACCCCAAGGTCCTCGACGCGGCCGTCGTCGGCGTGCCGGACGAGGAGTCCAGCGAGATCCCCAAGGGTTTCGTGGTCGCGCAGGAGCCGGTCACCGCGCAGGAGATCATGGACTGGGTGGCCGAGCGGGTCGCGCCGTACAAGAAGATCAGGCAGATCGAGTTCATCGACCGGATCCCCCGCACCCCGGTCGGCAAGGTGGAGCGGCGGACGCTCAGCGGCCGGGCCGCCGTCGAGGCGTCCCCGTCCCGATCGACCGCGCCGCTCCGATAGGGGAGGTTCCCTATCGGAGGTGCGCGCCGCGCCCGCCCGGCGTGGTCGAACGACGACGCGCGTCGCGGGAACCGGAACGCTCCGGTGTGGACGATCGCACCGGAGCGTTCCCGCGTGCCACGACCCGGGAATTGGTGCCGCCACGGCGGTTCGGGTTGCCGAACGGTCCACAGGAGACGTTCGGCGGCCCCGCCCGCGCCGCGGCAGGACCGCTCGACCGCACCGCGCCACCCCGGCACGACGAGCCCTCGACGCGCCACTGGCCTGCCGGAACCCCCTCACCCACCCGGTGCGGCACAGCGCCGCGACAGAGCCCTGGAGCCGGATCCGGGCACGGGAGGGACACGCGTCTTTTCACGCGAATGGCGGACGTTTGGCATAACGATGTTACACGAAGAATAACGGCGTTGTGCAACACTGTCAAGGTGAGCCCTCGCAAGCTGGACCCCGAGACCCGCGCCACGCTCGTCGAGATCGCCGCCCGCCTCCTCGCCGAGCACGGCGCCGAGGCGCTGTCGACCCGGAAGATCGCCGCCGAGGCGGGCACGTCCACGATGGCCGTCTACACCCACTTCGGCAGCATGAGCGGCCTGGTCCGGGAGATGGTGCACGAGGGCTTCGCCCGGCTGGAGCGCCGATTCGCGCAGGTGCGCCAGACCGACGACCCGGTGGCCGACATGGCCGTGCTGGGCCACGCGTACCGGCAGAACGCGCTGGCGAACCCGCACCTGTACGCGGTGATGTTCGGCGGGCAGTCGCTCGCCGGGTTCTCCCTCACCGACGAGGACCGCCAGTACGGCCGGTACACCCTGCTCACCGTCGTGGACTGCGCCACCCGCTGCATCGGGGC
Source organism: Actinosynnema sp. NPDC059335 (assembly GCF_042752395.1). Lineage (NCBI taxonomy): Bacteria > Bacillati > Actinomycetota > Actinomycetes > Pseudonocardiales > Pseudonocardiaceae > Actinosynnema > Actinosynnema sp. NPDC059335. The sequence continues at coordinate 17,556 of NZ_JBHYXZ010000145.1, forward strand.
GGGCCGGTTCCGCGAGGGCGACCCGCTGCTGATCGCGCACGAGATGTGGATCGCCACGCACGGCCTGGTCAACCTGGAGCTGGGCGGCTACCTGATCGACCCCGTCGACGCCGAGCGCTGCTACGACACCATCCTGCACAGCCTGCTGGTCGGCGTCGGCGACGACCCGAGGAGCGTGGCGGCGTCGATGGCCGCGTCGCGCAAGCGGCGGGTCGAGGAGGTCGAGGCCGACCAGGAGCCGGTCACGAGCCGTCGCTGACCACGTCCCGGGCCGGCGGGGTGGGCGCCGTGCCGCGGTCGGCCCGCACCGACGGGTGGACGCGCGACCGCCCGGGTCGGCGATCCACGCCGCCTACCCGGGCGATGGGCCGTCGCGCCGCGCCGGCTACGACTGGTACCTCGTGCCGTTCCACCAGTTCTCACCGGGGCCGCCGGCGTTCTCGTCGTCGTACTCGTCCTTGAACCGCCACCAGTCCCACGGGTGCTCCAGCTCGTCCTCCCGCCGGCCGAGGTGGGTGATGTCCAGGTAGTTGTAGAAGTTCTTGAAGATGTCGCCGCCGCGGTCGAAGATCGAGTACGTGAAGTACACGTCCTCGCCCTCGCGGTAGAAGGCGCTCACGCCGGGCGACTCGCCCTGCTCGGTGGAGACCTCGTAGTCGTAGTTGAAGTCGCTGCCGTAGGACGAGTACCACGGCATCGTCCAGCCCATCCGCTCCTTGAACGGCGTGAAGTCCGCCACCGGCGCGCGGGAGACCATGACGAACGTGGTGTCGCGGGCGTGCATGTGCGCGAGTTCGCCGACGCTGTCGGCCTGCATGGAGCAGCCGATGCAGCCCACCTTCGCGCCCGGCGCGAACATGTAGTGCCGGACGACAAGCTGGCGGCGGCCCTCGAAGAGGTCGAGCAGCGTGAGCCGGCTGCCGTTCGGGCCCTCGAAGAGGTACTCCTTCTCCACCTTCACCATCGGCAGGTTGCGCCGCTCCTCGGCGATCAGGTCGCGGGCGCGGGTGACTTCCTTCTCCTTCTCCAGCAGTGCTTTGCGAGCCTCCAACCACTCTGCTCGGGAGACTACTTTGAGCTGGGTCATCAGATCTCCTCAGGACTGTCCGGGTGGCGCTGCCGCCGAGACCCGACACCGGCAGGGGCGGCGGGTGACGCCATCGGTGTTCCGGCCGCCGGTCTATCCGCACTCACGCTATTCGGCGGTTGCCGGCAAGACTTCTTCCACGTTGACGTGTTGCCCGGCCCGCGCGGACGTCACGGCGTCCCGACCCCCTCGCGGTCGTAGGTCGCCAGACCGGGCTGGTACGCGCGCTTCTCGAACTGCCGCAGCGCCACGGTGATCCACTCGTTGCCGCTGAGCCGGGACAGCTCCCACAGCTTCGCCTGGTCGTAGTCGATGGCGGCCGGGAGGTCCTGGGACCGGTTGCCCTCGTAGACCTGCTTGGCCAGCGCCAGCGTGACCGGGTTCTTCTTCACGATCTTGCGGACCAGGCGGTCGGTCTCCGCGTCGAGCCGGTCGGCGGGCACCGCCATGTTCACGAGCCCGTGCCGGGCCGCCTCCGCGCCGGTCATCGTGTCGCCGGTGAGGATGTAGTACAGCGCCTGCTTGCGCGGCAGGTTGTGCGCCGCCGCCCAGGTCGCGCCGCCCGCCGGGAAGATGCCGAAGTTGATCTCCGAGAGGCCGAACAGCACGTCCTCCGCCGCGATCGCCAGGTCGCACAGGCCGGCCACCAGGAACCCGCCGCCGAACGCGAAGCCGTTCACCTTGGCGATGGTCACCGCCGGGAACGCCTTCAGGCGCTGGAACCACCGGAGCGCGACCAGGTTCGTCCGGTAGAACAGCTGGGGGTCGTCGAACGGGCGCAGGAAGCACTCCTCCAGGTCCATGCCGGAGCTGAAGCTGTCGCCGACGCCGGTGATGACGACCGCCTTGACGGCGCCCGCCGCCTCGATCTCGTCCAGCACCTGGTTCATGTCGCGGTGCATCTGCGGGTTCATCGCGTTCTTCTTGTCCGGCCGGTTCAGGTGGATCGTGGCCGTCGGCCCGTCGATCTCGAGGTTCAACGTCTCCAGCGTGATCATGCGAGATCCTTCTCTCTGCTCTCCGACGCACAAACGAGGACGAACTCACCACAGTCGGCCGGGGTGGCGTGGAATCTCGGGCCGGCGCGGGCACGGCTACGCCGATGGAGCTGCGCGGTCCGATCGTCACGCGGCCTTCGACGGCGCGGCTACTCATGCCTTGCCGTCGTCCCGCGCGGCCGGGGCACGGCGCGGTGGGGCGGCGCACCTGTCATCGTGCGCAGGTGGGGCAAGTTCGAAGAAACAACGGCCCGCGGGTTCACGGACAATCGCCGCGACCGACCGGGGGAACGACTTCCCCAAGGCGATGGAAAGCGACCGGGACAGGGCACGGAAATGTAACGGGAGCGACCGGGAGGACCGCGTTCAGAGCGGGTGAGTCGGTAGTGGAATACTACCTACACAGCACCGGACTCACCGGGCAAAACAGTGTTCACACCGCTCTGAGCTGGGAAAACACTTGCCCGGACGGGGTTGCCCGCAGGCACCGCAACACCCTGCGAGGCGTCACCAAATGACCTCCGCGCGGCTACCCGTCGTGAGCAAGCCGGAAGTAGCAAGCGCCGCGAACGCTCTGCAACGCTTTTCCCGTTGGCAGGTCCGGTGACGGCGTCACCCGAGCTGGGGAGACGAGTTGAACGCACTGCGCGCCATGCGGCGCGAATTGCCGGAGATCGCCGGGAGGCAGTTCTTCGCCACCCCGGTGATCACGCAGCGTCCCCCGGAGGGATTCGTCGCCGATCACCGCTGGACGGTGCAGGACGGCATCGGGTTGGCGATGGCCCGCATGCCGCGGCACGGGACGGGGCCGGTCGTCCACCGGCCGCGCGCCCTGGACCACCAGGACATCGGCCGTGCCCCGTGGTTCGTCGGCGAGTCCGACGCCCAGCGCGTCGCCGACACGATCGAGAAGTCCCCGGGGGGGGGCGCGGGGGGGCGCGGGCGGGCGGGGGGGGGGGGGGCCGCGGGCGGGGGCGCGCGGCCCCCC